>DNXU01000002.1:9714-17287 GCA_003505715.1 Cyanobacteria bacterium UBA8803
AACCCAAGGTTTTGACTTAGCTCTTTAATTGGCATTGATGAACCCGATCAAGGCGTTCAGCCTCGCACAATTTCAGTTCTAGCAGGATTGTTTGAAGAGGAGCAACTATGAGTTACAGAATGGATCGCCGTGCCTACGCTGAAACATACGGTCCAACGGTAGGCGATCGCATCCGTCTGGCTGATACCGAATTATTCATAGAAGTAGAACGGGATTACACCACTTATGGAGATGAAGTAAAATTCGGTGGCGGTAAGGTAATTCGCGATGGGATGGGACAATCACCTATATCTAACGCGGATGGGGCGGTGGATACGGTAATTACTAATGCCTTAATCCTAGATTGGTGGGGCATTGTTAAGGCGGATATTGGGATAAAAGAAGGAAAAATTTTTAAGATTGGGAAGGCGGGTAATCCTTATATTCAAGATAATGTCGATATTATTATTGGCCCTGGGACTGAAGTGATAGCCGGGGAAGGACATATTATTACTGCTGGCGGAATTGATACCCATATTCATTTTATTTGTCCCCAACAAATAGAAGTGGCGATCGCCTCCGGCATCACCACCATGATTGGTGGCGGTACGGGTCCAGCAACTGGCACCAACGCCACCACCTGTACCCCTGGACCTTGGCATATTTACCGGATGCTACAAGCTGCTGATGCGTTTCCGGTGAATTTAGGATTTCTGGGTAAAGGCAATAGTAGCCAACCCCAAGGATTAGTAGAACAAGTTTTAGCAGGTGCAATGGGATTGAAACTACATGAAGATTGGGGTACGACACCTGCTGCCATTGATACCTGCTTAAGTGTGGCAGATGAGTATGACGTGCAAGTGGCGATTCATACCGATACTTTAAACGAAGCAGGATTTGTCGAAGCGACGATCGCTGCTTTTAAAAATCGTACCATCCACACCTACCATACTGAAGGAGCGGGTGGAGGTCACGCACCGGATATTATTAAAGTTTGTGGCGAAGGAAATGTTTTACCTTCTTCTACTAATCCCACCCGTCCCTATACCCTGAACACCTTAGAAGAACACCTCGATATGTTGATGGTATGCCATCATCTAGATCGAGGCATTCCAGAAGATGTTGCCTTTGCCGAGTCCCGAATTCGTCGAGAAACTATTGCTGCTGAGGATATTTTGCACGACTTGGGCGCATTTAGCATGATTTCCTCAGATTCTCAGGCTATGGGACGAGTGGGCGAGGTGATTATTCGCACCTGGCAGACGGCGCACAAAATGAAAGTACAAAGAGGATTTTTACCCCCCCCAATTGGGGTAAGTGGGGAAAACGATAATTTTCGAGCCAAGCGATATATTGCTAAATATACTATTAATCCAGCCATTACTCACGGCATTGCCGAGTATGTAGGTTCTGTAGAAGCAGGAAAGCTAGCAGATTTATGTCTATGGAAACCTGCATTTTTTGGGGTGAAACCGGAGATCGTGATTAAAGGAGGTGCGATCGCCTGGTCCCAAATGGGAGATGCCAACGCCAGCATTCCCACGCCTCAACCAGTTCACATGCGTCCGATGTTTGGTAGTTTTGGCGGAGCGATCGCAGCCACCTCCGTTACCTTTATTTCTAAAGCAGCATTAGACCAAGCAATCCCTCAACAAATTGGCCTGCAAAAACCTGCGGTTGCTGTTGCTAATACGCGACAATTGAGTAAGCGAGACATGAAACTGAATGAAGCGTTACCTCAGATGGAGGTCGATCCGGAAACCTATGAAGTAAGGGCAGATGGGGAGTTATTAACCTGCGAACCTGCAACAGTTTTACCAATGGCACAGCGGTACTTTCTGTTTTAGATGTAAAGAATATCTCTATTTAAGTCCTGTGCTACCAACCATGATATAGTTGGCAATCGTTAATCCTACAACAAACTGGCTTTTTCTCAATTACCAATCACCCATCACCCATCACCAAATTAAATAGGCAAAAAGTCGTAATTACCTTTTAACCAACAATCTCCAATCCGATAGACCTCTGGCTACTCCCAAGAGAGAGGTAATACCTTGCTATTGATTTTAAAGTAGCAGTAGAAAGGAAATCAGCTCCTAGATCGGAGGAAATTGACCAATGCTTCATCAATATCCTGAGAGTCGTATTGCTAATGGCGGAAATATCCGTGCTGTAACCCTTGGCATAGGACTAATGGTGCTGTTGCTTGTTGCTGTCACGAGAAATCAACCAGGCGCAGTTATGACTGGGGTTGATGAAAATGTTTCGGCTCTGGAATTGACTGATGAAACAAACGAAGTGTTGGGCAAAACCGTAACAATGAGAGGGAAAATTGCAGAAAAGGTAGGTAATAATGCCTTTACTCTTAGGGATGACCAGCTATTAGATGGTCAAAAAATTTTAGCGATCAATGCTTCCAACCAGCCTTTTGAACTACCTGCTGACAGCGAAATAGAAGTTCAAGTGATGGGTGAGGTTCGCAATTTTCATAGGGCTGATATTGAGAGAGAATTTAACTTAGACTTGCAATCAGACCAGTCTAACTATAGAGAATACGAAAATAAAACAGCGATTATAGGTCAATCATTGACACTAGCGCCAGACCCGGCTGAAATTACCGAAAATCCTAGCCAATTCTACAACCAACCCCTTGCCATAAGGGGGAAAGTCAGCAAGATTATCAGTTCTAATGTATTCATGATAGATGATGAGGAAGTAGTGGGCGATCGCGATTTGTTGGTCGTGAGTCCAGTCAGCCCCACCCTAAATGAAGGCGACAAAGTTGTAGTCAATGGCAAGCTTCGACCCTTCGTAGCTGCTGAATTTCAGAGAGATTACGATTTAACCTGGGATTTGGATCTGCAAAGGCAACTGGAAACAAACTATTTCGACCGACCTACCCTAATCGCTGAATCCTCGTTCCCATCTGTAGAATAAGGCAGAAGGCTTCAGGGCAGAGGGCGGAGGGGTAGAAAGTGTGAAGTAGGACTTATGCAAACGCCCCCCTAACCCCCCAAATCTGGGGGGAACAAGAAAGGCGAACAAGAAATTTCTCCCCCCAGGATTGGCAGGGCTAATTCATGGTCATAGCTAGAAAATTCCTCAGTCTTCTGTACCGAGTACAAATTACTCCCCCAACTCCCCAAATTTCTCTATCGACAATAAATCCTCCCTGCCAGGATTGGGGGAGCGGGGGGGGCACGATGCGTAAGTCCTAAATTAACTACTTCTCACCGAGTAAAGCTATCAAGACTTACAATAGCATATATGCAGGGCTATTTCAGGGTAGGCATGATAGATGACTTCATTACCATATCAGTAACTCAATTAGAATGAAATAGCCCTGAACAACTAACAACTAACAACTAACAACTAACAACTAACAACTAACGATTGTTATTTAACAAAGGTCGTACAATCAAAAATCCCGTCCCAAATGCTGTTAACACAATCAGGACGATGGCTACGATTAAAAACCAGCCATTGACATCTGAGAGTCCCTCACTAGAGGAAGAAGTGCGGCGAGAGCGAGTATCTTCCTGTTCAATGACCAGGGTTTCTCTGTAAGGAGCAGAAGCAGGTTCTGATTTCTGCTGAGGAGGGGGTGGGAATTCGACAACTGGCACATTGGCAGCAGGACGGGGTTCTGGCTGTCTGACGGATGGACGGCGACGTGATTCAACTCCAGTTAAGGGTGTAAAGGCTGCCACAACCTCTTCTAGATGCTGGGCTGCTTGGAGGACTTTTTCAACTTCTTGCCGCAGTTGTTGATTTTGTTTCAACAACTGCTGATTTTGAGTGCTGAGGGAATCCACCATCGCCTGTGCTGACTGTAATTCAGCGGCCAGTTCCCGATATACGGAAATGGGGACTGAGGGACAGTAGGCGTTGGATTGGGTTGAGGACGGATAACGTTCAGTTGGTGGGTTGTACATTTTTGAATCGATCCGGGAATTAGAGGTCATGGGTGCCCCAAAGCTTGTGTAAGGCAAGAATAATTGAAATTTAAAGCCCAAAACAGCAATTTTTGCAGAAATTTGCTAACTCTTCAAGCTTGCTTGCACCCATTAGCCAATTTAGGGTTGAGACGGAACAGGGAGACACAGAGGAGGAGGGAGAGGTAGAGGTAAACAATAATCGTTCACAATTCTCAACGGATTCTCCCCCTTATTGGCAATCTGGAGTTCCTCATCCTTTCCTCTCTCCAAAAGCCCCTCTCCCTATTTCCTAGACAGCAATAACGGAAAAAAATGTCCCACAGGTCCGGTTCCCTGGCCAATGTTGAGGGCATACTTCAGTGCAGTTGTAACATAATCCTTAGCCAATCGCACTGCCTGGAGTAAGTCTTTTCCCAAAGCTAGATTGGCAGCGATCGCGCTACTAAGGGTACAGCCAGTACCATGAGTGTTGGTGGTTTCCACCAACTCTGTTGTGAGGGTAGATAGTTCTTGGCCATCAAACCAGACATCAACCCCGCGTAGATTACCCGTCATTGCCCCTCCTTTAACCAAGACAGCTTTAACTCCCAGTTGATGAATGCATTGAGCCGCTTGCCGCATATCATCAATGGTATGGATTTCCAAACCGCTCAGCAGCTGGGCTTCGTAGCGATTAGGCGTAACAATTGTCGCTAGGGGAATCAGGACGTTACGTAAAGAGGCCACAGCATCATCATCAATCAGTTGAGCGCCTGTACGAGATACCATTACCGGGTCTACCACCAGCGGACTCAGATCTAAAGCTTTCACCTGTAAGGCTACAGCGTTAATTATTTCCTGATTTAGTAACATGCCCGTTTTCGTGGCCTGAACGCCAATATCGCTAACCACTGCTTCAAGTTGGGCCATTACCGCTGCTGAGGGTAAGGCATCAACGCGAGTGACACCTTGAGTATTCTGTGAGGTTATGCAAGTCAGGGCGCTAGTACCATGAACGCAGTGAAAGGCGAATGTCTTCAAGTCTGCCTGAATTCCAGCGCCGCCACCGCTATCAGACCCAGCAATTGTGAGAGCCACCGATACTCTCGATTGAGTTTTAGCTATCATAATTGGCCTGGTTGTCAAGGTTTTTGAAGGGGGAATTGGAAATTGGGAATTGGCAAAATTCTCCCTTGTTTCCCAGAGTCCCCATTACCCATTACCCGTTACCCATCCCCCTAAGTTTTAGGAAAACGACGCCGTTGCAGAAATTCTGGAATATCCAATCCCGGCCTATTTCTAGGATCAGGAGCTGGTAGGGGTTGATTTGGTGTGGGTGAAATAGGTCGCGTGTAACGAGGAGCCTCTCTTACAGCTGGTGGAGAGGGGGTTTCTCCACTAAATCCAGTAGCAATTACAGTAATTCTCAGCTCACCCTGGAGTTTGTCATCAATCACTGCTCCAAAAATAATATTGGCGTTGGGATCGACAACCTCATAAATTGTTTCAGCGGCAGCATTTACCTCATGTAGGGTCAGATCGCCACCACCAGTAATGTTAAAGACAACCCCTCTTGCTCCTTCAATCGAAGACTCCAGTAGCGGAGAGGAGATGGCCGCCACAGCTGCTTCTCTAGCTCGTGACTTGCCAGAACCCACACCAATACCCATTAATGCCGAACCTGCATCTGCCATCACAGCTCGCACATCGGCAAAATCCACATTAACCAATCCCGGAACCGTAATAATATCTGATATGCCTTGCACACCCTGACGCAGGATATCATCAGCAATTCTAAAGGCATCTTGAACTGGTGTCTGTTCGGAAATTACCGACAACAGTTTGTTATTAGGAATTACGATCAGGGTATCTACCCGACCTTGCAAAGCGGCAATACCTTCCTCTGCCTGATTGGTACGGCGACGGCCTTCAAAGGTGAAAGGGCGGGTCACCACTCCCACGGTAAGGGCACCCATTTCTTTGGCTATTTCTGCCACAATCGGAGCCGCACCAGTTCCCGTGCCGCCTCCCATACCAGCCGTAATGAAAACCAGGTCAGCATTGTCCAAGGCTTGGGCTATTTCGTCGCGGGATTCTTCTGCTGCTTTTTGGCCAATAGCGGGATTCCCACCTGCGCCCAGACCTCGGGTTAGTTTTTGACCAACTTGTAAGCGTTTTGGAGCATCGGCTTGGGAGAGGGCTTGAGCATCTGTATTGATCGACCAAAACTCGACCCCAGACACTTGAGAGGCAATCATGCGGTTGACTGCATTGCCTCCCCCCCCGCCAACGCCAATCACTTTAATTCTAGCAACGCTACCTGGCACGATATTGTCACTCCTGGTTTGCTCCCTGGGAATTCCCCTGGAATCGTGGGTTTGGCTAAACTGCAACCCAGAATTACTGAAGGGATGAGTATTTTCCACTCCCACTGAAAGCTCAGCGTTAAGTGTGATCGGAGAGTCTTGATTGACAAGCCCTAGTTTACTATTAAGTGTCATTGCAATAGGTCAGGGTCGATAATCAACTTTATCAGTTATATGTAGCAATCTGAGTCAACTATAAGGTAAGTCGATGGAAAAACCAACGAAGGAGCCGTACAGCTCGGTAAGAGTCTTGAAAATGGCGCTTCCGTTGTGAATCTCATAACTATCCGGCATTGGGGGTGAATTCTCTTTTATAACACTCTTACCGCCACTATTAATGATTCTCCGATTTAGATTTCTCATTTGTCTTAACCATCTGAATCACGGGGACATCAGGATTTTTGAGATCAATATAGGCGATTTGGCTCTTTTGGATGTGAGTTGGCAGTTCTCGCATCCGGTCGAGTACCCTCAATTGCTCGGCAAATCTGGAACTGTAAGAACCCAAATGAACAGTTCCTAACTCGGTTTTTAAGATTACATTCCCTGGGTTTCGCCAATCAATCTCGCTGATTTTAACTGGAGAGCCACTCACCGCCCGGTAGACGCTAGACCAGTAGGGAAGATACTGCTGAGTTGAGCCAATCACTTTCAGAGTCGGCAACTCAACATTTTCTTGCAGTGACTGATAGCTGCTTTGGGGCATCAAAACACCCTGTTCGTCCAATAAACCTATCTCGGCAGCAGATTGAGCTGTTTTGTCTTTAGCTGGGACAATTGGCTGAGCGATCGCAACAGGTTTGCGCTCTTGCACTTGGATTGTCAACTGCGGTGGTATAAGTTGGCGGGTGACAGTGGCATCGGCAATCGGGGCTTGCGACTCAAGGGCGTTGGCAATGGTTTGTGGTTCAACTCGCAGCAAGGACTGAGGATAGGACAGAGGCAGCAGGGAACGAATGGCTCCAGTTGAAAGAAGCTGATTGCCTTTAATAATAATTTGTTCCGGTTTGCGAATCACCCAATCGGGCAAGGTAATTGCCCAGACTAAACTGCCAGCTATCCCGCCAACCAATAGCGATCGCCAAATCGCTTGAACGAATTTAATCCGGCGGGCGCGTCGCAGCTGTTGCCGCCTATTAGTCAATTGTTTTTGAGAGACTGATGCGATATTAGCCATCTCCTAACGTTGGGCTCCATACGTACATGGTTATAAGTCTCCCTTCGGAGGTAAAGTGAGCCTTCTATGCAGTATATATGTTCATCTACAAAGGGCTTTGGTATACAGTAGAAACTCATTTTATTCATCCGTAT
>DNXU01000362.1:0-563 GCA_003505715.1 Cyanobacteria bacterium UBA8803
TTGGTTGTTGGTTGTTGGTTATCAGTTATTAGCTATAAATTATTTGTTATTTGATAGTTGCGTTAGTTGTAGGTAAAAACAAACAACAAACAACAAATGACTTATTTCATTGTGTTTGCTCTGGGTGCTTCGATTGGTAGTTTCCTGAATGTGGTGGTCTATCGGGTTCCGGCTAAGTTGTCGGTTCTTTGGCCCCCTTCTCGCTGTCCCCATTGCTTGCATCAGCTTGGGAAGCGGGAGAATGTTCCTGTCTTGGGTTGGCTGTGGTTGAAAGGGCGCTGCCGTTACTGTAGAAGTAAGATTTCTCCCCGCTATCCTTTGGTTGAAGCTATTACGGGTGGGCTGTTTTTGCTCGTATTCTGCTGGTATGGTGTTAGTCTGGTAACGGTAGGATACTGGGCGTTTTTGAGCTGGTTGTTGGCATTATCTCTGATTGATTTGGATACCATGACCTTACCAAACTCACTTACCCAGTCAGGACTGGTGATGGGTTTGTTGTTTCAAGGGATGGTGGGGTTTTTTACAGTATCTCAATTATCAGGACTATCGGCTCAGTTGATGAC
>DNXU01000362.1:571-7016 GCA_003505715.1 Cyanobacteria bacterium UBA8803
GGTATTGTTGGTGCCGTACTCGGTATTTGGTTATTTGACATCATTGCCTTGGTAGGTTCGATGGTATTTGGACAAGCGGCAATGGGTGGGGGAGATGCCAAACTAGCGGCAATGATGGGAGCCTGGTTGGGGTGGAAGTATCTTTTATTAGCAGGGTTTTTGGCTTGTGCGGCAGGAGCGTTTGTGGGTGGAGGAGCGATCGCTCTTGGCTGGCTCAACCGACGGCAACCGATGCCGTTTGGCCCTTTTCTAGCTCTGGGAGCAGCATTGACGGTGTTTTGGGGTGAGGCAATTTTATCCACTTACCTGCAACTATTTTTTCCGCTGTATGGAAAATAGGGATGAGAGGAAGAAGACTTTTCGCTATGGCAGACTACATTAGCTATAATTTGCCATGATCCGTTACCCTTCGCGGTAACACTAGTGTAAGTTCTATAGAGGGATAAGTATTACCGGGCTTTGATAAACTAAATTAGACTGCCCAATACCCAATCACCCATCCCCAATCACCCATCACCCATCACCCATCACCCATCACCCATCACCCATCACCAATTCCCTATGACTGTTGCGGCAAATACAACTCCTCGATTAGCTTCCCGGTTGGTAAATGGGTTGCTCGCCATTAAGCCTTTAGCCAATTTGGCTAAGCATCAAGCTCGCACGATGATGATTAAGCGAGCCGAACAGATTGGGGTGCCTTGGACAAAGCGGGTAGAGGAGTTGCGATCGCTTGACTGGCAACCTTACCTCACTCAGGTACAAAATCCCCAGTTGAGTTACCCAGACTATTATCTGTGTTCGTTCCATGCCTACGAAAACGGGAATCTGAACTGGGAAGCGGCTTGGGAGGTTGAACCTGCTGCCTATGCTGTTCATGCCAGAATTTGGCCGGAAGCGGGAGCGCAGGGAGACTCCCAACTACGCCAAAGTTATCACAATATTATTAAAGAGCAAGTTAAGATTCAGCCGCAGGATATCTTAGACTTGGGTTGTAGTGTGGGAATGAGTACCTTTGCTCTCAAAAGTATTTATCCCCAGGCTAACATGACGGGTGTGGACTTGTCGCCGTACTATTTAGCCGTAGCCCAGTACAATTCCCAACAGCGTAACATCAAGGTTAACTGGCAGCACGCTACAGCAGAATCAACGGGTTTACCCGATGCCTCCTACGATCTCGTCTCTACCTTCTTGATGTTCCACGAACTGCCACAACAAGCTTCAAAGGAAATCTTTCGCGAAGTTCGGCGCTTGCTGCGTCCTGGTGGTTATTTTACGATCATGGATATGAACCCTCGGTCTGAAGCCTTTGCCAAGATGCCGCCCTACATCTTGACCTTACTCAAAAGTACCGAGCCTTATCTGGATGAGTATTTTGCGTTAGATATCGAGGAAGCGATCGCCCAAGCAGGTTTCCAGCGACCGACAATAACACCGAACAGTCCGCGTCATCGGACAATAGTAGCGCGAGTAGATTGATCTCATCCTAACGGTCAAGGGAAGACATCAGTCATGGTGCGTTACGCTTCGCGGTAACACACCCTACTCTAAGTGCTAAGTCATAATTCGCCGATATTGGGCCTGTACGAACATGTGAATCCCGTAAGCAATCAGGCCAATTGCCACACTTCCTAATAACCAGGGCCCATAAGGTTGTTGCGCCAAGACTGCCAGCGCCCCATCAAAACCCCGCACTTCGGTCGGATCGAACTGACGCGCTGCCTGAATGGCGAAGAAACCGATCATGATAAAAATAATACCCCGTGCGGCAATTCCAATTCTGCCAACCCGCGTCGCCCAAGTTTCCTCAGCAGGACTCATCTCCTGTAATTTCATCTTTTGACGGAACTTGGCTTTATAAGCTTGGTAAAGTTCGTTAAACCCAGAACCAATAATAATCGCTCCCACTAAGCCAACCAACCACTGACCAAAGGGTTGAGCCAGCAGGCGTGCTGTCCAATCTTGTTGAGAATTGCCGCCGCTACCGCTACTCGCCGCACCAATAAGCAATCTCACCGCTGTGATTGCTAAACTCGTATATATCAAGCCGCTAATTGCACAACCAATCCGCCTGACCAGATCGTCAGCATCTGTGCTGCGGTGTTCGGGATCTCGAATGGCCTCGACAAAACGCCAGATGGCATATCCCATTAAACCAAAGGCCATAAACCCTAACAAAAATTGTCCGAAGGGCTGTTGGGCAATTGTGCCTAAGACCCCTGTAGCATCGGTGGTTTGACCCCCTCCACCGAAGGCAGCTTGCACGGCTAGCCAACCGATAATTGCATATACTATACCCTTGGCGGTATATCCGAATCTTGCTAGTTTTTCAATCCACATATGTGCAAAGGATGAGGGATGAGGGATGAGGGATGAGGGATGAAGGATGAGGGATAAATACTGTATTTTATCCCCATGATAATCGCTATAAATACCCAGTAATTATTCATCTTTGCTCTATTGAGCGGTTAACCAACAACCAACAACCAACNNATGAGGGATGAAGGATGAGGGGAGAATGAGTATAGGTTATCTATGTCTCAGGCAGGCTTGTATCTATCTGAGTACTTAATTTGGCTGGCAATGGTGGTTGATTTCAGGAGAATGGTGAGTCAACAGATTTAATTAAAGACAACTGGATCATTAATTCCCTGGCGGAATCTGGCGCATTATAACGCAAGCTTAATAATGGCCAAGTACCAGAAAAACATTCATCCCTCATCCCTCAAATAACATGCTGGACTTAACGAAACTGGCAAAACAAATCCCCGGTATTAGTATGCACTTGCGCACAGAAGCAGCTGCCAGTCGGCAGCGTTTGGAACTCGCGCATCAATTGCTCTCCCAAACCCAAGCACGACAGGACGATCTAATTGCTTCTAGTCAGCAATGGCGCGATCGCATGACGTTTACTGCTGCTACCCCGATCGAACCCCTAGATACTCGGATTGATCTCAATCCTCCCCCAGCAAGTCACACGGTTTTTGCTACGGATGGTTCTCAAATTGCTCCCTCTCACCACGAAATTGCCTACTGCTATCTCATCAATGTCGGTCGGGTGATGTTGCACTACGGTCAAAGCTTGCATCCTTTATTAGATAGTTTGCCAGAAGTCTTTTACCGACCCGAAGATTTATACGTGTCGCGGCAGTGGGGTATTCGTACTGAGGAATGGATGGGATATCGGCGCACGATTTCTGAGATATCGGTATTGGCAGAAATGGCTTGCCGTTGGGTGAAGCCTCCCGGCCCTCACTTTGATATTCCCAACCTGGCGATGGTCGATGGTTCGCTGATCTACTGGTTTCTAGAGTCGCTACCGGGAGAAGCACGCGATCGCATTTTACCCCCGATTCTGGCAGCTTGGCAGCAACTGCGTACCGTTAACGTACCTTTATTAGGTTACCTGAGTGCGACTCGAGGTGTTGAGGCCCTTAACTTCCTGCGGCTAGAAGCTTGTCCTCACCCCACTCCCGACTGCCAAACCCATTGTGCGAATATAACAGATAAGTTACCATGTCAGGTCGTTGACCCTTTGCGGGATGCAGTCCTGTGGGGGAGTTTGTTACAACCCGGACAGCGCAGTCCCCTGTTCCGCAGTTCCGTTCGTATTCTTGACTTATACAACGACCACCGCATTTACTTCTGCTACGTCCATGTTGGTACGGAAGTTGCCCGGATCGAAGTACCAGAATGGGTGGTACAGAACTCAACATTATTCAATCAAGCCCTCAGCTTAATGTTAGCCCAAGTTTATAAAGGCTATGGCTATCCTGTTGCTTTAGCCGAAGCGCATAATCAAGCCGTAGTTAGAGGAGGCGATCGCACTCGTTTCTTTGCTCTCCTCGAACAACAAATGATTCGCGCCGGCTTAAGAAATGTGGGCACATCCTATAAAGAAGCCCGCAAGCGTGGCAGTATTAGTTAAAGTTTAGGGGCACTATCAACGATGGCTAGCTTAGTGAGAATTCGCTTTAAACAAGACACCACTCTTAAACAAGAACCCATTCAATCGCATCTACTACCAAGCAATAAGCGTCAGGAAATTCCTGGCGGTACTCTCTTGGTGCTGCAATCCTATGCTCCCCCCGACTCAACCAACCACATCCGCCTCAGCTTGGAGGATCTGCAATTTAAGGGCACCAGTAAGAATTGGTACGCCTTTACCGAACACATCCAAATTACCAAAGAACCTATCAAACCCGTAGAGACTATCGCCCAAACCCTCACTAAGCAAGGTGGCAAAAATGTGGTTAAAATAAACGTTTACAGGCAAACTCTGCCACCCAAAGGAGGATTAATCAAACTAGTCTTTAACCAAGAAACCATCATCAAGCGAGCGCCAGTTCAAAGTCAACTCCTGACTGACGATGCTAAACAGCAGATACCCGCAGGCACGCAATTGGTGCTGTTGACTGACAAGCCAGATGTTGATAAGAAGATTGCTTTATCTATTAAAGAATCTCATCTCCAATTCTCTCTCATGGATTTGGAAGTTAAAGGGTTTAGTCAGGATTGGTATGTCTTTATCCAACATGTTGGACTGAAAGTAATTGGTTAAAGGAGATGGCCAAGGTAGAGGTTTGTAGTAGCCACTTTAGTGGCTGACAATGCTCTACTGCCAACCACTAAAGTGGTTACTACGAACCTAGAATTACTACGAAGGGTGTTTATACAAGTCCGGTGCTACGGAACAGGATATGATTAGACAAATCTTATATTACCAATTACCAATTACCAATTACCCATCACCAATTACCAATTACCAATTACCAATTACCCATCACCCATTACCCATTACCCATTACCCATTCAAAAATCTGATTCAGTATCCAGGGTTTCTATTAATATATCCATTTGTTGCTGACGCTGGTTGAGAAATGCCTCGCATTGTTGCAAATAGTTCACAGCAGCAGTAAATTGGTCGAAAACTTCTGCTAGTTCTAGTTGGCCACTTTCTATTTTTTGAATTATGGTTTCAACTCGATTCACTGTTGCCTCATAGTTCCAAGATTCGGGCAAGGGAAGGTCAGGTTTATTTACAGCAGAGGCAGCGATAGGTTCAGTCATTATAGCCGCGCATTTAATTTTCATGTATTTATGACAAGTATAATCCTATTCGTCAAACTCTGCTTAGCTATCCTCATTGTATGGGTAGCCTGTTATTTCAGAACCCCGTTATTAGCCAGTGTCAGATTGTGGGCGTTTTGGGGTCTTGTTTTACTGAGTGTGGGATTGCTTCTGACCGAAATCCCTAAGTTGAAAATAGGAACACGGGCAAGCGAGAAAGGCAAAAACGGACAAATCATTATTAGTTGGGCGATCGCCACCCTTACCGCTTTTGGTCTTGCCAGTGCCGCTACTTCGGAAGTCAAGTTTAATTTAACCAAACAAACAGTATTAAATCAAGACCACAGCCAACTTGGTAACCTCGGCCAGCACTTTATTATCGGTTATAGAAACTTTGATGAAATTAAGCAACTCGTGGAAAAAAGAGCGATTGGGGGAGTATTTATCACAGCCAGAAATATCAAAAACAAAACCAAAGCCGAAATTCAACAAGAAATCCAAACCCTACAAGCCATTCGCACTAGTCAGAAATTATCGCCCTTATGGATAGCCACCGACCAAGAAGGCGGCATCGTCTCGCGACTATCTCCTCCCTTGACTAAATTACCCCAATTGTCAGCCATTATTGAACAGCAGAAAACCCTAGCACAAAAAAAAGCACAGGTCATGAGGTATGCCAGTATTCATGGCCAAGAGTTATCTGAGTTGGGAGTTAATCTTAATTTTGCCCCCGTCGTAGACTTAAATAAAGGCATCATCAATCCCAAAGATAAATTTTCTCAAATTTACCGACGAGCGATATCAGCCGATAAAGACATAGTTGCCCAGGTAGCTTTGTGGTATTGCCAAACTCTAGAAACCTACCAAGTGAAGTGTACCCTTAAACATTTCCCCGGACTAGGCAGAGTCAACGCCGACACCCATTTAGAACACGCCGAGTTAAAAAATTCAGTACAGGAATTAAGCCAAGATGATTGGGTGCCCTTTCGGGAAGTAATGAGCAAATCGGGAGCGTTCACCATGCTGGGACATGCGAAACTAACAGCAATCGACGCTCACACCCCAGTATCATTTTCCCAACCAGTAATTACCGGAATCATTAGACAACAGTGGCAGCATAACGGCATTTTAATTACAGACGACTTCAGCATGGAAGCCGTCCACGGCAGTCCAGATCGGATAGAAAAAGCTACAGTTAAAGCGCTAAATGCTGGAGTAGACTTAATCCTAATCTCCTACGACAAAGATTTATATTATCCAGCAATAGCCGCTTTACTAAAAGCTAAAGCCGCAGGCCATTTAGTTTCTGCAACCCTAGTAAATAGTAGCCAAAGATTAGAGCAAGCAAAATTAAAAATGGAAAATTAAGTTTTTA
>DNXU01000505.1:0-2555 GCA_003505715.1 Cyanobacteria bacterium UBA8803
ACAACTAACAACCAACAACCAACAACTAACAACCAACAACCAACAACCAACAACTAACAACCAACAACTAACAACTAACAACCAACAACCAACAACCAACAACCAACAACCAACAACCAACAACTAAATAAATTCCCCTTTAGCCACCATTAACACCTTACCGCCCACAGACACTTCTATAGTGTCCTGCTCTTTTGTGGCTTGAAGTAACAACAGTGATGGCCTACCAATTTCATATCCCTGTTCAACCCGAACATCTACAGGTTGGTTGCCTAAGTAAGCATACTTAACTAGATAACCAGCTAGACAGCCATTGGCACTACCCGTAGCTGGGTCTTCTGGAATACCTAAGGACTCTGCAAATACACGTACACTCAAATCGTTCTCCGGAGCATAGGTTTCCCGGCAGAATATGAGGATTTCCTTGGCTTGAGTCTTCTCGATTAATTCAAAGTATCGGTCTCTATTTATCTTACTTTGCTTGAGAGTTGCCTGGTCTTTTAAGGGAACAATGATAAAGGGAATACCTGTAGAAACTTCTTGAATCGGCCAGCGGGGATCAATTGCATCCACATCAATATTCAATACGGGGGCCAAGTCGGCTGCATCCAAGATTTGGTCAAAACTTGGGGGATTTTGGCGCATCCATAAAACCTCGCTCCCATCACCACTAGGCTTCATTATTACGGGAATTTGTCCGACTTGTAAATTCAAGGCCACCGTTTTTAAGGGTTGCTTAAGGAGTTCTTTTTGAATGATATAGGCAGTTCCTAGGGTCGGATGGCCTGCAAAAGGCAACTCTTTGTTTGGCGTAAAAATGCGAACATCATACCCCCCATTTTTCAGTTCTGTCGAGGTGATAAAGGTTGTTTCAGAATAGTTGATCTCCTTGGCAATACGTTGCATCTGGCCGTCACTTAAGGCGATCGCATCTATAAAAACGGCCAGCTGATTGCCAGTATATTTATCTACGGCAAAAACATCGACAATATAAAAATTCAAGGGGTTCATCAGGCGAATTAGAGGATAATGGTCTAAGGAAAACTGATATATCGGCAGGAAAAGTATAGGATTTTCTTGAGGCTCTAACTAAGCCAAACCTATAGATAATGGGCTATTTGGACATTTAGAGCTATCTCCCAGAAGTTAGATCTCTTGATCCCCGAGGTCTGTATAATGTATTACTAGTTATTAGCCAATTGGTTATTAGCCAAAGTGCATTCTACCCTAAGAACTCACTACTCATGCCATTTTTCGGACTTGTTTGGACGACTTCCTGGGTTAGCTATTTCCTGGCTTCTAGCCAGGGTCTATTAAAAGTACCTGATTCGCTCGCTAGCGTTTTGCCCTCTAGAGCTTTCTCCGTTGCCAGCAGTCCACTTGAACTACAGAATTCTCGTTTTTTTGCAGGGCAACTTGATGGGGCATCTTTCTCTTCTAGCTCCTCTGAAGGTGCGCTTTCTAAGCTAGCATGGCAACCGGATACAGGGACATTACTACCCTTGCGTTTCCAGCCAGCTCAAGCCAATGTAAGTGATCGCTCGCAGCAAGAGGAAAAGAATTTTTGCCCTCCAGCATCAGAAACTAAGTCTGTAAAATCAACTGTCGCTCCCTCATTAGATTCAGAACAGAAAACATCTGGCCCTCAGGTGTCACAGGCTAGTCTCCCTCAGCAAATTTTGCAAGTTATGCAGAATTTACTACCTTGGCGTCAGTTGGTTGCCATTGGGGAAAAGGCATCTAGCGAGTCAGTGGCAATTGTTAGCACTCACTCTGGGGAACGAGTGAGTGACAAAAAAGCCAATAAGGAGCGACATTTAAAACGCGGATTTTGGCACTACTCCCAAATGCTAAAGAGTAAACTAGAAACTGCTCCCTCTTCTAAAAAGGGGGAGCAGTTTCAGGTTTGGCTGAAGGAACGCTCAATTGCCCAATTTCCCACTCAACAGCAAGCGGAATTGATGGCTAAATCTCTGAAACAATCGCTGTGCAACCTATCCGAGTTAGAGTTGAAGAGCTTATCTATTGAAGCAGCACTCGTGAATGGAGCACCGATCGTCAAGGCAGGCGATCGCCTATTGTTTGAGGTTAACGACGCCCTAGCTAAAGATTTAAGCCGCAATCGAGAACTCCTAGCAATTGAATGGGCGAATAATTTACGTCTCGCTCTAGGGCAATCTCCTTTGAATCTGACAGAGGCTCAGCAGCGCATGTACAACTTGGTAGAAACGTCAAGTACTCTGGAGGGAATAGCGTCCTGGTACGGGCCTTATTTTCACGGGCGGCTGACAGCTACTGGGGAAACCTACAATGAAGACGAACTTACAGCGGCTCATCCGTCTTTACCGTTTGATACCTATCTGAAGGTCAAAAATTTGGAAAACGGTAATAGTGTAATTGTCCGGATTAACGACCGCGGTCCCTATATCCCTGGCAGAAGTTTGGATTTATCCAGACAAGCAGCTCGCTCAATTAATAGTGAAAAGGTAGGTATTATACCGTTTGAAGCAACGATTATGAAAACGGCTTCAATAAGATAGGGATGAGGGATGAGG
>DNXU01000505.1:2641-4457 GCA_003505715.1 Cyanobacteria bacterium UBA8803
GTGAGGGATGAAATAGTCTATTTTAGTCAAAGGAGAACCTCTATAATCCAGGGTGGAGTGGCAGTTACTTTCATGGCACCAAATAGGCGTTGGCAATCTTGGGTTAGGGGTGTAATCTCGTTAAAAGCCTGGAATATAGCGAGTGCAGCGCTGACAGTTACTGCTCTTATTGGCGTTAACGGAGTAACCTCACCTCTACAAGCAGCTCAAAGTGTTGTGCTTCGTCGTGGCACTTTGCGCCAATCTATTGCTCTGGCTGAACTCAAAACTCTGGCTCAAACTGGCCAAGTTCCCCCCAGTCTTGACCCTTATGCTCGTAGTCTAACTCAAGAGCAACGCCGTCAGATTATCGCTGCTCTTCAAGCTAATTTCAACATCAAGCCAGGAGCTGTGCGTAGCTTCCTAAATACCCCCATTGGCAACGATTTAGCGTTAGCACTGGCTAGCGTTACTCCGCGACGCGATCGGGTTGGGGTGCAATCGATGAAAACGGCACTCGTTGTCGGTGCTAAAGCCAATTCAGGACTTTCAGCGCTGGAGGTGATTGAAGCCTATCCCAGTCCCAGCATCGAAATTGATTTAGATCGAGCCTTTGAGGTGATCGGCAACTTTAATGTCGCGTTTTGGCGCACTCAGGCATTCATGGCTGCGATCGCTCCCCAACTAGCTCCTAAAGATCCCCAAATTAATTTACCCTTTGACCCTACCCAACGCGGTAGTGCCGAAGTTGAGGTGCTTTCTTTAAACCTCAAGGACTGGAAGCGCCGCCGTGCTATTCCAGTCGATGTTTACTCGTCAAAGGCAGCATCTGCTAACAAACCTTTAATCATCTTTTCCCACGGACTGGGTTCTGTAAAAATAGAACTGCGCTACCTGGCCGAACATCTGGCTTCTCATGGTTATGTTGTCGCAGCTTTAGAGCATCCCGGCAGTAACGAGGCTCATATCAGGAAGGCTTTGAAGCTAGATACTTCCAGTTTAGGAGTTATAGAGCTGTTAAATAGCTTGAGAGAGGCTCTGCTACGCCAGACTCCCATCCTAGATGCCGAGGAATTTTTAAATCGCCCCAAGGATATCAGTTTTGTACTGGACGAACTAGCCAAACTCAACCAAACGACAGAGCCACTTCAAGGGAAACTCTCGCTCGATCGGGTTTTAGTCATTGGGTATTCCTTGGGAGGATCTACCGCCTTATCCTTGGCAGGAGCAGAGATTCAATTGACTCAACTAAAACAACGCTGTCCCGGAAACGTGCTGGCTTTTAGTTTGGGGGAAAATGCTCAATGTTTTGCTAAAAGTTTACCAGAAGACCGTTACCAACTCCGCGACCCTCGAATTAAAGCTGCCATCTCCCTTTCTCCCACTACCTCTCTCCTATTTGGTGAAACTGGCTTGACTCAAGTCACCGTTCCTACCCTAATAGCAGCAGGTTCTGCCGATAAAACCACCCCAGCCTTAACCGAACAAGCCATTCCCTTTAATCAAATGCCATCCCCCAAATGGCTAGTTGGTTTTGTGGGTGGGACTCACCTCAGTGTAAAAGACCCCAGCACCACTATGGATCAGGCCGGCCAACCGAATACGCTTTACACGGGGGGTGAAGTGGTTGGAGAACAAGCGGTTGAGGTGCGTAACTATGTTAAGGCGATCGCTTTAGCCATGGCCGCACAACTCACCGATGAAGCCGATCGGTATCGCATTTTTCTGACGCCAGATTACGCCCAGTTTGCTTCCACCGAGCGTTTCCCTATTCGCTTAGTCACTACAATTCCACCGGAAGCAGAGGCAATCTTAAAATAGTTGTTGGTTGTTGGTT
>DNXU01000349.1:0-7857 GCA_003505715.1 Cyanobacteria bacterium UBA8803
GATTTTTGTTTAAGTCCCGCTAGGCAGAATCCACCGAGACTCTCCCAGCTGCTCCAAACCGTGGAATTCGACGGGAGGTTTCACCTGCGATCACCGGACGATCTTCGGCTGTAATTCCGCCATCTACAACTCCAACAACAATGCCTTCACCTCGATAGCCATCTGCCCAAATGCGATCGACTCCCAAGTATACAGCGACATCTGTAATGGTTCCCTTGGCAGTACCTGGAGTGCAGTCGCAAGTCCCGATGGGGCAAGTTCCAAAGGCGGGAGTGGAGGATACAGAAGTTAACCCTTCCTTTTGCATCAGCAGACTTGTGAAGGGCGCAATGGGTGTATCTGGATACACCTTAATCACATTGGGTTGTGCTTCAAGTTCCGGAATCTGGTTTTCTTCAATCTGTCCCCGTACAATCACCACCTCTTCATCGACTGCAAGCTGAGCTGCCATTTCTTGAGATGGACTCATGGGGATTGCTTCGTAGCTGGTGTCCAAATGGAAGCTGTCAGGGGTGTTGTTCTGTGCCAGTTGCAATGCAGCCATTCCCTGGCTTTTTGGCAATCGCATTTCCACTAAAACGAACTGCAAGTTACTTGAAGATCCACCACTGTCATTCATACCCTTAGGGTACATACCACTCTGGTTTGGTGCCGAATCCATACTAAATGATGGCATCTGATCTGAATTGGACTCTGGGTTCATGCTAAAGGATGACATTTCTCCACTTCCCAATTGTCTTCCACTCATGTTTGCGCGATCGCTCATTTCCGGTTCTCCTTAGAAATTTGCTATGGTAATCAAGCTACATTCATCGGCTTTTGGCCAATGCTTTAAACCCCATTGTGGGGAAGACAACGCTCAATCGCCCAGTCGCATTTTCAAGTGACACTCATTTGTGCGACACCCATGCTATTGGGACTTAAACATATTTAAGCGATCGCACGCCTTTTTCCCCTATCTCCTGTAGGGGCGACCCGCTGTTTGGGGATTGGGTAGATGCCCATAGAACTTATTGGTCGCCCTGGATGGGGCTTCTTTCTTGATACTCATTAGTTGGGTATCTTTACCAAGTGCCCAACCTACAAATTACTAAACTTTTTTAAAAAAATATCCGGGTGGACTATGAGATTTTTAGTAGAAATACTTAATTTATCGTCCAATAAGCAGAGAAATGAGGAAACCTGTAATAGCTAGCCTGAAAAACTTAGCAATCTCAAGTACGCTCGCCTCCATTAGTGCATTGATCGGCAGCGTTGTACTAACCACTCAACCTGGACAGGCAACAACCATTACTCTGGAGTTTGATTCTCTCCCCAGCCAGCAAGGTTGGGCTTATTACGGTGTTCCTGACTATATTCCTGAATCTAGCGTTTTTTCTACAGATGGTACAAAGCTGTTGCAAAACAGTATGGGGACTGGACTATACAGTTCAGGCAGTAATTATTACCGCCTTTGGGGCGTGCCAGATCCCAACTTACCCTTTACTTTAGAAGTCAGAGCTAGAGTGCTTCAAGAAGAAACCAATGTCTCCTATGAAAACTCTTTTGGCTTCTTCTTCGGCGCAACTTTTGGTTCAGATGCGGTTGCCATTGCCATCAGCCCCAATCGAATTCAGCTAGCGGATTATACACCTGTCAGTCGCACAATTGATAATCGGCAATTTCACACGTATCTTCTCAGAGGCCAAGTAGGAAAAGGATTTGATTTTTTAGTTGATAATGTGCTGATTTATCAGGGAGATTTTCTCAAAGGCGACTATCCCAGCCTGTTGTTATTCGGAGACGGAACCGGGGGAACAAACGCCCAGGCTGAATTGACGTATTTTCGCTTTAGCCAAGCTCATCCAAACTCTCAATCAGTGCCTGAACCACTTAGTCTATTGGGAATAATTGGGGCTACTAGTTTAGGCTTGCTCATGAAACACAATTCAAAATAAGTACCTATAGAAGGACTGGAATTTTAACTAGATTTAGTTCAATTAGCTATCCACATCTTTTTGTTGCCAGAAGCGCTTTAATAGAGAACCAGCACCGCAAGCCCCGAATGCTAATAAACATAATGTAGAAGAAGGTTCGGGAACGCTTTCCCGGTCAACTGGGACTATCGGGACTATTATGCTGGGCGAAGTTGCACCTGCAAAACCTGTACCAAACCTTCCATGATGACCATTCCCACTCAGATCTGATACCCAAGTCAAGCTGTTTTGCTGAAAGTAATCTTCCAAGTTGAAGTTGTACAAAATCTGGGTACTGCTATCTGAAGAAAGATCTCCTAAAGGTATCTCAAAGCTATTGCCGCTGTAGCGTGCTACATTAGAAATTCGCAGCGTATCTAGATGACCGATGAAGCTATTATAGACATTTCCATTACGGGAAATTGCCCCCAGAAAGCCACCACCATTAGAATCCCAGATATCTCCTACACCAGGACGACTAGCTACTATCTGACCGTCAAGGTAAAGGCGTTGCGTACCTCCGCCTTGAACAAAAGCAATGTGATGCCAGGTATCTGTTGCTATCGAGATACTTGTTGTTAAAACATTATCCGTATATAAAGGAAAATTAAAGCCAAATAAACTACTTGGTCCAGCCGCCAGCGTTTTGTCTTCATAACTATCCGTAAATTCATTAAATACGAATCCGAAAGCGCCTACGTTACTGGGAAAGTAAATACGAGCTTCGTAAGTGGATTCAGCTCCCAGCCAAGTCTGACCAGAAATCTCAATTGTATCCTGCGGATTGTCGAAGAAGATATTTGGACGATCAAAAACCGTATTGCCGTAGGCCGTACCGACTCCACCCAGAGCAAGACATGCTGCACCAGTGGTAGCCAAAACAATTTTCCTACCAAATCGCTTGATCTGATTCATAGATATAAATAAATTTTCATGCTCTTATTTTAAATAAAATCATCAATATGTTGTCAAGTTATTTTTGACAATGAATAACTTTTCTGTGCGAATAATCTTAGCTCTTTTTTACTTTCTAAACAAAATTATAGTTAGAAAAACTTTCTTTAAAAAATATCCGGATCTACTATTAAATTTTTATTATAAATATTTAATTTATCCTCTAATAAGCAGAGGAAGACAACGCTCGATCACCCAGTCGCATTTTTAAGTGACACTCATTTGTCCAACACCCATGCTATTGGGGCTTAAATATATTTAAGTGATCGCACTCGTTCCCAATGGACAATACAACGATAAACCCGATTAAGCTGTTGCCATCCCACATTCATCCATTGGTAATGATCCCGCTCAGTGTCAAAGATAAGTTGCACTTCGACTTCATCATCTGAAACATCATCTTTGGCGTACTGGCTCAGTAATATTTGAATGTACTCCCGATATTGAGCTACCTTGTCCATCGCACTATCACCTCATTAACTGGGTCATACACAATTATCAAGACCTGATACCGTTTCGCCCTGGATGGGGTTCATTAGTTGGATCTCGTTACCAAAGACCCAACCTACAAATTACTGCATTTTTTGGTCACTTAGGAACGCCAGCAGTTAGCACTTCATGCCCCTCTACAGTCAGCAATACATCATCTTCAATCCGAATGCCAATTCCGCGCCAACGATCATCAATAGCTGGCTGGCCCTCAAGGGGTTGCACATCAGAACCGATATAAAGTCCTGGTTCTACTGTCACCACATGACCTGGTTGCAAAACTTGCCAGTTTTCACCATGCTTGTAGAATCCAGCATCATGAACATCTAGTCCTAGCCAATGTCCAGTGCGGTGCATGTAGAAGGGTTTGTACTTCTCCTCTTTAATAATCTCCTCAATGTCACCAGCCAACAGACCTAAATCCATCAATCCCTCGACTAAAACCCGCACAGCAGCTTCGTGAAATAAATTGTAGGGGTTCCCCGGTTGGACTTGAGCGATCGCGGCCAACTGCGCCTTCAGTACAATGTCGTAAATAATCTTTTGTTCTGGGGTAAACTTACCGCTCAGGGGAAAGGTACGGGTAATATCGGCGTTGTAATAACCATAGGAGCAACCAGCATCAATCAGCAGCAAGTCACCCTCCTGCATCTGGCGATTGTTTTCAACGTAGTGCAGGATGCAGCTATTAGCACCGGAGGCCACAATGGAGGGATAGGCTGGCCCTAAAGCCCCTCGTTGCCGAAAGATATGTTCTAACTCCGCTTGCACTTCATACTCGTAACGTCCCGGTTTCGCAAACTCCCGGGCGTAGTTGTGGGCGTCAACGGAGATGGCTACAGCTTGGCGCATCATGGCCAACTCAGTGGGACTCTTCACCAGGCGCATGGCATGGAGAATTGGATGGGTAGACTCGATCGCCATCGGGCCAGTGCCGCGCTTGGAATAGGTGGCCATCAACTGCTGCCAATGGTCGAGGATAACAGCATTGAAATCGCGATCGCGTCCTAAGTGGAAATAAATCCGATCCGCCTTTTCCAAATACTGGGGCAACTTCTCATTCAGTTCTGTAATTGGATACGCCTCATCCGCCCCAAACTTTTCTTTTGCTGCCTCCACCCCCGTCCGGTAACCCGTCCAGACCTCTTTTTCCCGTTCTTTGGGTTGCACGAACAGCACAAATCGGTGTTCTGAATGATGAGGGGCAAGGACAGCTACCGCTTCCGGTTCATTAAAACCTGTTAGGTAAAAGAAATCGCTCTCTTGGCGAAAATTGTATTCAACATCGTTGTGCATGACAGCAAGGGGGGCGCTGCGCAAGATGGCAGTCCCGTTACCAATCTTTGCCATGAACTGCTCGCGGCGCTCTTGATACTCTGTTTGCAGAATCATTCTCTTTAGAAGTCTGACTGATCTAGCGGTTATTTGCTAACTCTATGGTAAGTTAGCATCTTATTCAAAATTCTGCGCCCTTTGCGTTAAAAACCAGTATTTAACTGCCTAATTACGGTGATTGTTACTATAACGAATTCTCGCCCCAGCCCAATTCAGCTTCTCCCGTAAAGTCTGGTAATAAGAATAATTTTCTCGCAAAATAATAAACTTAGCATAAAAATCAGCCATCCGGACATCCACACGCTGTCCCGGCCAAATTGCAGTAGCCAAAACCCCATCTGTCCACAGCTTAGTATTTAGTTCGTAATCACCGAGAGGCCAAATACTCACAACTGAACCAGAAGGCAGAACTAAAGGACGGCTGGAAAGACTTAAAGGGCAAATCGGCGTTACTACAATTGCTTCCATGCCATCATGTAAAATCGGGCCGTTAGCAGAGAGGGTATAACAAGTCGAACCAGTAGGTGTTGCCACAATTAGCCCATCTCCCTGGTACTGATCCACTACTTCCCCGTCAATTTCCATCTCCAGAATCGAGGTGATCATCCGATCCGCTGAAGCAGGTTTGACGCACATTTCATTAAGAGCCAAAAAGCGATCGCTCATCGGTGCCGTATTAATGCGATCGCCATCAAACACCGACGCCTGCACCATCATCCGCCGCTGGACGGCATAGCGATCCTCTAATAATCTAGCCCAAACATGCTCGGGATCTTTGAATTCCTCAAATGCTTCAGTAAGAAACCCCAAATGGCCCCCCACATTTACGGCTAAAATGGGGATACCTGCTGGAGCAAGGTGTCGCGCTGCTGCCAGCGCAGTGCCATCACCACCCAATACCACCGCTAGATCGATCCTGTCCGTCACAGAGGCTAAAAATACAGGGAAGGGATTATCCTTGGGGCCACTGGGTCCGACGAGAACGTGACAGTTGCGTTTTTCTAATTGCCTAGCGCATTTTTCTGCCCAGGCTCGGCTTTGAGAGTCTGTGGCTTTATAAACTATAATGACTTGGTTGAGCTGCACGTTGATCTGAGGAATGAACTGTGAAGGTTAAACTTGAAATTCTTAACTAGGCTAACAGGTTCAAACCCTAACGATATCAATAAGACAGACTACTCGCAGGCACAAAAGCTTACCCAGAAGAAGCATCAAACTGCCAGAAACCTCTGAATAACTTCATTACTAAGTTCGCTGGTTGGCCCAGAAGCAACAATACCGCCCTTCTGCATGGCGTAATACCAATCTGCTTGTCGGACAAAATGCAGGTGTTGCTCGACTAATAGCACGGAAACCCCTGTAGTCTCAACAATGCGGCGAACGGCGGCTTCAATTTCTAGGATGATTGAGGGTTGGATGCCTTCGGTGGGTTCGTCTAATACTAACAAGCGCGGTTTTCCCATTAAAGCGCGGGCGATCGCCAATTGCTGCTGCTGTCCGCCACTTAAATCTCCCCCCATCCGGGATAACATCGATTTCAACACAGGAAACAGGGCAAAGATTTCCTCAGGAATGTCCTGCTTGCCACGTCTACCGTGGGGACGGGCTTCCAACCCCAGCAAGAGATTTTCCTTCACCGTTAAACGGGGAATAATCTCCCGTCCTTGGGGAACGTAACCAATGCCCAGCTTTGCCCGTCGATCGGGAGATTTGGCGGTAATGGCTTCGCCCGCTAGGGCAATCTGCCCAGTCCGAGGTTGGAGTAAGCCCATAATTGTCTTGAGGAGTGTGGTTTTGCCCACACCATTACGCCCAATCAAGCAAACCATCTGCCCTACCGACACGCTCAAATCAACATCCCGCAGAATGTGACTCTCGCCGTAATAGACATTTAAACCAGTAACTTGCAGCATGAGCTGGGATGACGGTTCATCTAACGCAGAAGTAATCCTATCTTTGGTTGTATCCACAATTATTCTCCAGGTTGTGCTTCCAAACGTTTGACGACTTCTTCTGGTAAATCGAGAAGCCTCATCAGCTGCTTGTAGGCTGCTGCTTCTTCCTCATTAATAGTTGGTTCGTTAGGCGTGCGAGAACTTACGTTAATCACGTCGTAACCCAACTTTAAGATAAGTTCCCGTTCTTCAGGGCTTTCGAGTTGAGCAATTAATTCATCAATTGGCACGTTTTGTGCTAAATAATCCCGCAGTTCTGTTTGCAATTGGTGCTGTTGTTCGGCATCCGTAGAAAACAGCTTACTGAAGCGGGCGATAATTAGTTCCGCCTCTTCTGGGGCGAGGTTCCCATCTGACCAAGCCATGGCCGTTACAATCCGCAGCATCTTCATCTGCTGAGCAGTAATTGATGGCTTTTGACCCAAATACACTTCTATCACGCGAGGGTCGTTTTGAACCTCGTCAATCGTCCCTTCAAACAACACTGAACCTTCATGTAGTACCGTTACCTTACGAGCAATCTGCCGCACAAATTCCATATCATGCTCGATTACCACAATCGAATGACTTTCCGCCAAAGCCAACAGTAACTCCCCAATATTTTCCGTCTCCTCATCCGTCAACCCAGCTACAGGTTCGTCCACCAGCAACAAATTCGGTGACTGCGCCACCAACATGCCAATCTCCAACCGCTGCTTTTCCCCATGAGATAGCAACTGTGCTGGTAAATCCGCCTTAGCTAATAAACCTATTGTTTCCAACAAACCTCCTACGTTACGCCGATCCGACGCTGAAGGACGACCAAACAAGGTAGAAACCACATTTTTATTGCGATTGCAGGCTAAATCCAGGTTTTCTCTAACAGTCAAATTTAGGTAAACTCGCGGCGTTTGGAACTTACGACCAATACCCAGACGGGCAATTTGATATTCTGGCAACCGTCGCAAATTACGCCCTTGAAACAGCACCCGGCCTTCCGTCGGCTGCACCTTACCCGTAATCACATCCAAAAAAGTAGTCTTGCCCGCCCCATTTGGGCCAATAATCACCCGCAACTCCCCAGTATCCATACTGAAGTTGAGGTTATTGAGTGCTTTAAAGCCATCAAAACTAACCGTCAGGTTTTCAATTTCTAGGATTTTCTGGTTCATTTGTTGTTGGTTGTTGGT
>DNXU01000349.1:7940-11078 GCA_003505715.1 Cyanobacteria bacterium UBA8803
TTGGTTGTTGGTTGTTGGTGATTAGGGGTAGTGTTACAAAGGGGTTTGCTTTGTTGTTACTTACCAATTTCTTCCCGTTCGCGCTGTACTTCTGGGTCTTCTTCAATGCTGGGGTAAGTAATTACTGGCTTGAGTCCTAGACGCGATCGCACTTTATCAAATCCCCAATCGTGTACCCAACCGACAATGCCATTGGGGAGTACGGTAACGACCAAAAGAAATAGCGCTCCTTGGAAGAATAGCCACACTTCGGGAAATTGTTCGCTCAAAAAGGTGCCAGCGAGTCTGACTAACAAGGTGCCCAAGATGGCTCCGATTAATGTGCCGCGACCCCCTACCGCTACCCAAATCACCATCTCAATCGAGAGTGCCACATCCATCGCATCGGGGGTGATGATACCAGTTTGGACGGTATATAAGGCTCCGGCAATCCCAGCTAATCCTCCAGAAATCGCAAATACCAGTACTTTGTAATCCGTAGGGTCGTAACCGGAAAACCGAACTCGACTCTCATCATCGCGAATCGCTATTAATAACCGACCGAATCTTCCGCTCGTGAGCCAACGGCACAGGAAATAAGCACCAACCAAAAACAGAATCGTAAATTCGTAAAATGCTAATTGAACTGGCTTAGCGCTGGCAATAACTCCCAACAGATTGGTGGTATCGGTTTTTAATCCGTTTGTCCCGTTAATCAACTTCTGTTGACCGTTAAAAAAATTGTAGAACACCAACAGCGCCGCTTGCGTCAAAATCGAGAAGTAAACCCCTCGGATGCGGTTGCGAAATACCAAATAACCGAGCAATCCCGCCACGATACTGGGAACTAAGACCAGAGCAATTACGGTGATGGGAAACGAGTAGAAAGGATACCAAAACCAAGGCAGTTTACTGACCCCATAGAGGCTGAAAAAGTCTGGCAACTGTCCTTGGGGAATTTGCAATTGCAGGTGCATGGCCAAAGCATAGCCACCCAGGGCAAAAAATATGCCATGTCCCAAACTTAACAATCCCGTATAACCCCAAATTAAATCAATGCCTAAGGCAACAATTGCTAAAGCCAAAAATCGCCCCAAGAGTCGGAGGCGAAACCCTGGCAGTACCAATGGCATGAGGACAGCAAAAAGTAGGGCAATCACCCCTACCGCTACCCCTTCAACGAACAGAGTTCGCCGCCGTCCCTTTTTGCTACCAACGTCCATTTTCTCTACCGCCATAAAGCTTTAATTTGAAACATAAAGGTAAGGAAATTGGTAATTGGTAATGGGTAATTGGTAATTGGTAACAGGAAAAAGCCATTAATATTAAACCTTTTTTATTCCTCACCCCTTACCCCTCACCCCCTCACTCCCTTACCCCCTCACTACCTTTCCCTTAACAACTAATTGCTTTATCCCGCTACAATCAAGCCAGAGTAAAGCATCCCAATTGTCAAGCATTTGAAGTTTCATGCCTTCGTCCTCGTCGGGTTCTGTCCCTGACCCAGGCTGGGCTCAGTCCTTTTTGCTTCACAGCATCGATATTGGATTGGTTCTGGCCCTCACCTATTTGGTACTCCTGATCATTGGGGAGCGCCGCACCTTATGGATGGTGCGGGGGTTAATTATCCTGATGCTAGCCGCAGCCTTGAGTAATCGACTGGGGTTGATGCTGTTGAGTTTTGTGCTAGAAAAGTTGGTAGTTGGCTCGGCGGTGGCGATGGCTGTAATTTTCCAGTCAGAGTTTCGCCGATTTCTTGAACAGCTAGGGCGGGGAAAAATTATCCAGTTGTTCCACGACCAACGACGCCCTACCCCCAAGCCAGACAGCGTGATTGATGAAATTGTAGACGCCGTTAAAGAATTATCCCAAAATCGGATCGGCGCTTTGATGATCATGGAAACGAATGGGCCGATTGACGAGCGGGATTTTTCTGTACCGGGCGTTCAGCTCAATGCTGAACTGTCTAAAGAACTACTGCAAACCATCTTCCAGACAACTACGTTGCTGCATGATGGAGCAGTACTGATTCGGGGTTCTCGCGTAGCTGCTGCTGGCGTAATTTTGCCGCTTTCGGAGCGGACGGCGTCCCGGCAGCTGGGCACGCGCCATCGGGCAGCGATGGGAATTACAGAGCGTGTCGAAAATTGCTTGTGTATCGTTGTATCTGAAGAAACGGGTTCAATTTCTTTGGCGGAAAGGGGAGGACTTAATCGGCCATTAACGAGCAGCAAACTCAAAGAATTGCTAGAGGCTCGATTTTCAAGAACTGTTGACCGTGAGGCTGTGGCTCCAGGTTTGCGCAGTTTAAGTCGTCAAGTTCAATCTCAAGGAAGGGTGCTACTTTCGCGTGTTCTCCGCCTTCCGTCATCCACTTCTCATAAGAAGAAATGACTGTTATGCAAACTAGCTTAAAACAGCTACCAAGGGACCTCGATCAAAACCGTCTGCCCAGGCATGTGGCGGTAATTATGGATGGCAATGGTCGGTGGGCCAAACGCCAAGGGCTACCCCGGATTATGGGGCACCATCGGGGAGTAGACGCCCTGAAGAATCTGCTACGTTGCTGTGATGATTGGGGCATTAAAGCCCTCACTGCTTATGCCTTCTCCACGGAAAACTGGGGGCGTCCGCTCGAAGAAGTGGAGTTCTTGATGACCTTGTTTGAGTTGGTGTTAAGGCGAGAACTCCAAGAGATGATGGCGGAAAACGTGCGGATTCAATTTGTGGGGAATCTAACTGCCCTGCCGCAATCACTCCAAGCCGAAATCGAGCGCTCCATGCAGGACACTCAGCATAATACTGGTCTTCAGTTTACTGTGGCCACAAACTATGGAGGGCGTCAGGAGATTTTGCAAGCCTGTCGGGCGATCGCAACGGAGGTGCAGCAAGGAAACCTGCAACCGGATGAGATTGACGAGGCGCTGTTTTCCCGCCACCTGTACACGGCAAATGTCTCCGACCCCGATCTACTGATCCGCACTAGTGGGGAGATGCGGCTGAGCAATTTTCTGCTCTGGCAAATGGCTTATGCCGAACTCTACATCACAGATGTTCTGTGGCCTGATTTTGATCGGTCAGAGTTTCACCGAGCTTTGTGTGCCTATCAGCGACGGGAGCGGCGGTTTGGGAAAGTATGAAGTATGAGGGATGAAGTAT
>DNXU01000349.1:11192-18977 GCA_003505715.1 Cyanobacteria bacterium UBA8803
ATCCCTCATCCCTCATCCCTCCATTAAGGTCCAGAGAAAACGGCGGCTTCTACATCTGCACGGCTGAGGGAGTACTTGAACGAGCGTAGAATATCGCGTCCTCCCTCAGCTGCATTAATGTAGCGCACGGTTAACTCCTCAACATCCAGGCAAAGTTGAGCTTTCCAAGTCGGTCGCTCAACATGCCAACAATGGAGATTGTTACGGTCCTGTTCGCATCCTTGAGTTTGTAACCACTGCTCGATTTCGTGGAGGGGATGGTTATATAAGGGAGTATTATCTGGCGGAAAAACCATAGAGAGTTTTTGGAAAATAGGGGGAGGGAAGAGGGAGAACAACAGGAGGGATTTTCATCCCTTTATGGTGACTGACAGCTGATGAGATCTGTTTTAAGTTTTGTGCCGGACGCCTAGAGGGCATTCACTTTATTGGCAATTAGCATCCCCTCCTCAATGGCATTCTGAACTTCTGCAACTTCTGAATTCTGAACTCCTTGTTCTATGCTAGGGTTACTTACTCTTGAGACTTCCAGCGCTAAGTCACCTCGGGTTAAGCCGATCGCGATCGCCAACAGCAAACAGCCGAGGAAGGTTAAGCCGAGGATGAACAGCGCAAATACTTCGCCTGCTGAAAGGGGACGATCTGTCGGATCGAGGTATGTGTAGGAAGAGTATTTCGGTTGCGGTTGGGTAACAGGATTATTTAAACCTGGAGGTGCTTGAATCACGTTCAAGCGTGAATAACCAATTTTTTGGTCATAAACCAATCGCCGCTCTGGATTGCTGAGGATAGCATAAGCTTCGTTGAGCTGTTGAAACTTAAGCGTTGCAGTTTGAGGTGCTAGTTCTGTAGTGTCGGGATGGTAGCGTTTGCTGAGTGTCCGATAGGCACGTCGGATCTCTAGGGGTGAGGCACTAGGGTGTAACCCCAAAATCCCGTAATAACTGCTTGAATTCGGTATTACCTGCTCCCTGAGTGTTTGTCTTACCCGGTCTTGAGCCACTGTCGTTCCATCCTGAGCGTGTAACGAAAGGTTTCTAATTATTTTAAGCGAATTTTTCCGGATGAGGTGAGGAAGGGTGAGGTAAGGATGAGGGATGAAGGATGAGGGATGATATCATGTCTGGTAGCATCTTTCGTTGTAGAGACAGGTTGGTAGTAACCAATGCAAGTGGTTATCCACGCTGATGCTAACGGAATTGATATGAAAGTTTTGCCTCGTGCCTTCTTGCGCTCAGCTTAGACATCACCCTGTTTCAAATTGTTGCCATCGCACTATATATATGGGGACATTAAACCAGGGATTTTTTAAATCTGGGATTTTAACTTTAATGACTTTCTGATAATGTGGATCGGCCTCAATCCAGGTATTATCTCCTATATAAGCTAAGGTATGAACCCCATCCACCGTAACGGCAATATCTCCCATTTGGAGGTTTGAATGCTCTAGCTTATTGATACTAACTCCTCGCTCTAACCGTGTTGTCTTGTTGCGGTATTCGTCTCGTAAGGCGGCAGCAGAAGCATCGTACCACCACAAAGAAATCGCTTCTCTAATTGGTTGGGGATTAAGAGAGCTTAGTCCCTGCTTGACGTTGGCATTAATTAAGCCTCGACGCACTAAACCAGAGCAATCGATACCAATTTTATTCTCACCGCCCCACAGATATTGGGTTCCTGTATAGGAATTGAGTTCTTCTACATAAGCTTGGCGCAGGCGGGTGCTATCTACATTTCTTCCCGGCAATAGGGTTATGGCGATCGCTATTACAGCCATGCCGATGCAGAAGACTCTCACCAGTTTTTGATGTTTGAATAGGAGAAACGCTCCCAACCAAATTCCTAAACCTAATACTACGGTTGCCAACCGCAAAATTCCGTAGCTGATTGGATAATAATATAATAGAACAAATAATATACAAGCTAATCGCCAGAATAAAATTAACTGAGGTCTCTTGATTATTTTTAATAGCATTTCAGTAGCTCCTAGAGTTTATTGTTCGATTTTCTGCGATTGAACTCTACAAATGCCGTGCTGATGTCTGGACAGAGTACGGCAAGCAAATTATTCAACTTTATGAGAGTGCTATAGCAGGGTTTCAACAAGCTCTGGCAATTGACCCCAATCACTATTTAGCGATTTATTTTGACCTTGTTTGGGTTTGGTTCTCTGATTTTAGACTAAACATAAGAAACTGAGTCAGTTGAGTGTCGCTAAAGTTATCATCGCTAACTAATAATAAACTCTGACTACCATCAGGTAAGCGAGGGCCAAGGGTCATGCCTTCCAGATTGTCCAGGTAAATACCCAATTCGCTCAAATCTAAAAGCAGCTTTTTCTGCACGGGAACGATTTGGGAAATGTCACCGCTAAGACTGGCAATATTAGAAGTATCTGTTGCCCCACCCAGAGAAATCTGATAAATTTTGGCGCGAACTCCAAACAAACCATAAGTGCGCTCTAAGCTGAGAAAGCGCCCCTGTGTATCTAAGGCGACTAATTCGGTCAAGCCGTTATCAATCGTACCTTTGGGAGCAGGGTCGAGCAGGTAAAGATGTTCGGCAACCAGCATTGGCTGAGCAATATCTCCAATTAAATAATGCATGAGGCGAATTCGGGTGGCATCTGTAGAGGGATGAGGGATGAGGGATGAAGGATGAGGGGAAGAGTTATTTTTATCATTCTTTGTGAGTGACTGCTCATTGTTTCTATCTTGGAACAGAGCTGACTCAGTGGCTACAAACAGGCGAAAGGGATCGCCAGTGGCTGCTGCTAAGCTGGTGGGTTCTAGGGTCAATGCCTCAAAACCTAGATTCTCCTGAATGCCACGGCTTAGCTGTTCCTCCTCAGTGCTTGGAGAGGTATTAGGGGATTGTCCCATTGCTCCAGGGAGATAGCGATCGGGAATTCGCAAGCTTTGCTGTGGCTGTCCGGTTTGGCGATCGAACTCCCGGATAAACGGTGTAATTCCCCGACTGGGAACCCCTTCACTCGATACAAACACTGTTCCCTTGGCGGATAGGGCCAACCCTTCAGGGTCAATGCTGCCTTTGGCATAGGTTTCGCCATTTTCATCCTTGAGGAAGGTGACCTTTTCCACCTCTACTTGTGTTATCCCACTCTGATTAGTATTGCTGGGAGCGATGGTGATGTTGAGCGTGTAAAATCGGGCTGGCGCGAGAGTAGAGCGGTCATCAGATAGAGTTAAGAAGCGACCGCTTTGGCGATCGTAAGCTAGCGCTGATAATCCTCCAACAGGCGTATCCTGAAACTTCATCTTGGGCAGTTGGTACTCTCCTAAGAAGTCAATAGCAAGGTTAACAAACCTGCGTTGCTCAGCTGTCCTAGCTTGCCCAGGGCTACAGGCAACAGTCAGCAAACTCAAAAGTGCGATCGCGATAACTAATAGTAGGGAAACTAAAAGGCGAGATGTCTGTAACTTCAATCCATTAAGCTTGAGCAGGTGAACCATAGGTCGTTGTGAGCGGGAACAGAAACTTCAAGTTAGATTTAAACGTCCATTTAGCCGTGAATAGTAGGGCTATAGCGATCATAAGATGGAGAAGCCTATCCATCTGGTGCGCTACCCTTCAAACAGGGGACCTCTGGCGCATAAACAGGACTTATGCAGCAAGCCTTATCCTATATAGTGGCTATGGTGCGTTAGCTACCGCATAACGCACCCTACTAATAGAGGCTGTGTGTAAGTCCTAATAAATCTAAATTAACGGACTGATTTTGTACGATTCAATGGTGTCTCATCAACCCAAGTTTCTCCTCACATCACAAGGGCGTGTCTTCCCAGTAGTATGGGGCAGAGTCGTTTTGTGGACGGCTATCCTCCTGTTTGGTTGCGGTTCTGTAGCCTTGGCACAAACCGATCCAGCTAATGCACCTAATCCCCTAGAATTGGATGTGAAATCCGATCCTCTCCTGCCGGCTCTATCTGAGGAAGCTTTAGATCAGCTCAGCGAGCGCGCCGCAGCTGAACTCAGTAGGGAAAATAGAGAAGGAGCATTTGCACTCTGGTTTCGAGAAATCCGACTGCGGCGAGTGCTAGGCGGGCCGATCGAGGAAGTAAAAGCTTTAGGTAGAGTTGGGGAAATTGCCTGGAGAGAAAATTACAAGCCAGAAGTCAAGCTGATTACCGCACGCCTGCAAACCATTCAGCGGGAGGCTCAGGAAAAGAAAACCCTAGACGAACCCCTGTTAAATGCTTTAGGCCAAGCTTACCGACAAGTAAGATTCCCCGGGCCAGCAATAGTTGTCTACGAGCAAATTCTAGCTAACGACCGCCAACGGGGTGATATCGTTGCCCAAGAGGAAACTCTCAAAACGATCGCTCAGCTGCACTTGGCTTGGTTTGATTACCCCAAAGCTGCTGCCACCTATGAGGAATTGCTGGCTCTAGCTCAGGCGCGGGGCGATCGCTTTACGGAAGTCACCTATCTGCAAGAGTTGGTCAATATCTACAACCAAGCTCAACAACCGCAAAATGCGCTGCGGATGAAGGAGCGATTGATCCAAACTTACCTTAACCAATCCGACTATACCAAAATACCTGGTCTGAAGATTGCGATTGCTTCCGACTACGAAGCGCTAGGTGAACCGGATCTAGCTTCCCAAGCCTACCAAGAAGCCTATGCCCAAGCTTGGTCTCTACAGCAGTTTGCTTCTGCCAGCGAGGCACTACAAAAGCTAGCGGCACTCTACCGTTCTTACGAGCAACCGGAGTATGCCCTACAGGTTTACGAGACTCTGATTAATGTAGATCAGCAGTCCTATAATTTCTATGGCTTAATGAATACTTATGACCAAATGGGTCAATTGTATCTAGACCAGAAAAACTTTGGCAAAGCTCTAGAAGCCTTTCAACAAGGTCTGGCCTTAGCGCAGTCCTTACAGTATCAGGAAACTCATTTTGCCCGTCAAATTCAGCGCGTGAATCAACAGAGTTCCCAGTAATAGGGCTTACTATTAGTAGAGTGCGTTACGCGGGAGCTAACGCACCATCACCAATATATATAGCGTAGTTCCGTAAATACAACCTTTCCTCCCTTCTGCCTTGGAGCATTCTTGCACTAGAGCTTGACAAACACAACGGATAGTGTATATTAATGCTTGTGTGTGTGAGGAGAAAGTAAGAAAAAGCGCTTGGGGTCGAAACACGGCAAGACTCCTGAGCGCTTTTTCCCTTTGGGAACTCTACCCTTTTTCTAAGGAGACCAAATGTTAACCAGGGAGCTACCAATTCGACTAAGACTGCAATTATTCCTGTTGTGGAATAAGATTCAACTCTTTGCGAAATACCGACAGAGATTTTACGCCCAGTTAATCTGGGTAGAGTTGTTGAATTTTCCTAACCGACTGTTCGGCTAAAATTAATAAAAAACCGATTGCACCAGTTGGGTTGCCGAATTTAGCCATTCAAGCTATCAGGTATTCTCTAATTCAGGAGCTTGGCTTTTTCTGCTCTTCTTTCTAATTTGTCGGCGAATCATCACCCATGCTCAATATTCCTCAACTACTGGCACAAGAGCTTTCCCTCACCTCTTCTCAGGTGGAAAACACTCTGTCCCTCTTGGCTGAGGGAGCAACTATTCCCTTCATTGCTCGCTACCGTAAAGAGCGTACTGGCTCCCTCGATGAAGTGCAACTGCGTACTATTGCCGAGCGCTATACTTACCTCACAGAACTTGAAGAACGCAAGGCAACTATTCTGGAGGCGATCGCCTCTCAAGGCAAACTCACCGACGAACTGAAGGCCAAGATTGAATCCTGCCTGCAAAAAAACGAACTCGAAGACCTTTACCTACCCTATAGACCGAAACGGCGCACCAGAGCTACTGTGGCTAGGGAAAAAGGCTTAGAACCTCTAGCAGAATTAATCAAATCCCTGAACAATCCCACGGCCAAACCTACCTCCCTAGAACAAGAGGCAAGCAAGTATATTGCTGAAGAAAAAGGCGTTAAAACAGCAGAAGAGGCGCTCAAAGGTGCTTCGGATATTTTGGCCGAAGAAGTCTCCGAAAAAGCCGAGTTGCGTGCCTATTTACGAGATTACTTCATGCAAAAGGGGGTATTCGTCTCTAAGATTAAAGACGATTATCCCGAAGGCAGTACTAAATTTGAAATGTACCGTAGCTTCCAGGCTAAAGCTAAAGATATTGCACCTCACAATATGCTAGCCTTATTCCGAGGTGAAGCTGAGGGAATATTGAACCTTGACCTAGCCTTTGACGAAGAGGTGGTGCAATCCTATTTGGAATCAGCGGAAATTAGAACTAAAATTCCAACAGTTCGGGACTTCTACCGGGAGATGCTCAAAGATGGTTTCAACCGTTTGATGAAAACCTCCCTAATTACCGAAGTGCGCACTGACCGGAAAGCTTATGCTGATATCGAGTCTATTAAAACCTTTGAAACTAATCTGCGGGAGTTGCTCTTATCTGCGCCTGCGGGGATGAAGCCAACTTTAGCTATTGACCCCGGATTGAGAACGGGGTGTAAAGTGGCTGTCCTTAATGAAACCGGGAAATTTTTGGAATACCAAACCATCTTCCCCCATACAGGTTCCGGACAACGCCTTCAGGCAGCGGAGATGGTGAAAAAACTAATTGAAAAATACAATATCGAACTCATCGCCATTGGCAACGGCACTGCATCGCGAGAAACCGATGAGTTTATTGCGGAAGTTCTCAAAACTAGCGATCGCCAACCCATTAAAGTTATCGTCAACGAGTCGGGTGCCTCGATCTATTCTGCCAGCGAGGTGGCACGGGAGGAATTCCCCGAACAGGATGTTACTGTACGGGGTGCAATTAGTATCGGACGCCGCTTGCAAGATCCCCTGGCAGAACTAGTCAAAATTGACCCGAAATCAATTGGAGTAGGACAGTACCAGCACGATGTTGATCAAAAGTTGCTCAAAAAGAAACTAGATGAGACAGTAGAAAGCTGCGTGAACTATGTTGGCGTCGATCTGAATACGGCATCGAAGGAACTCCTCACCTTTATTTCCGGCTTGACCCCAACGATTGCTAAAAATATTGTCACCTATCGTAACGAAAATGGTGCATTCATCAATCGCCGGAAACTGCTCAAGGTGTCGAAATTAGGACCAAAAGCTTTTGAACAAGCGGCAGGGTTTTTGAGGATTAGGGGTGGTGATAACCCGCTAGATAATACCGCCGTGCATCCGGAGAGTTATCCTGTGGTGGAAGCGATCGCCAAAGACATAAACGTTCCTTTAGATCGCATCTCTCAAGCAGGCGATCGGCTCAAGTCTGTGGATCTGAAAAAGTACGTAACCGATACGGTCGGCTTGCCCACTTTACGAGATATTATCAGCGAACTAGAAAAACCGGGTAGAGACCCGCGAGCTGAGTTCAAATATGCCACCTTTAAAGAAGGGATTAAGGAAATAACAGACCTGACTGTTGGCATGGAATTAGAAGGTATAGTCACCAATGTCGCCAACTTTGGTGCATTTGTTGATATTGGCGTACATCAGGATGGGTTAGTCCATGTCTCACAACTAGCCGACCGATTTGTAGACGATCCGAAGCAGATTGTTAAAGTAGGGCAGGTGGTGAAGGTGCGGGGAGTATCGGTGGATCACAAATTAAAGCGGATTGGGTTATCGATGCGATCGCCAGAAAAAGCCAGCCAGAGTTCCCGTCCTACCAATAGTGGCACCCGTACTAAGCCAAAGCCATCCACCTTAGAAGATCTAAAAACCAAATTCAACCGGAAGACTTAGGTAATGGGTGATGGGTAATGGG
>DNXU01000347.1:0-24879 GCA_003505715.1 Cyanobacteria bacterium UBA8803
CCAACTTTGGGGGGAACCTTACCACCAAGCCCCCCTGGCCCCCCAACTTTGGGGGGAACGAGCATGTTTCCCTCATCTTCTCCCCCTCAAGGTTGGGGGGGCAGGGGGGGGCACAGGGTTGGGGAAGCCCAAGAGTTAAGTCCTCAACCAATAACCCATCTGTTACCAAATCCGCTGCCACCATGGCGCGGTATACCTGCGTCTCCTGGCATTGCCATTGGCCCCGTAGTTTTATATCAGCCAGCTGTACCAGAAGTCCGAGAGCAGCTTTTAGATAATCCCCAAAGAGCTTGGCAGCAGTTGCAAGTAGCCCTTAACACTGCTCGCGAGCAAATTCAATCCTTACGCCAAAATGTTACTGCTTGCGGACAACAAGAAGCCGCCATCTTCGATGCTCATCTGCTCATTTTAGAAGATCCCACAGTGCTAGAAGTAAGCCATCAGCTGATTTTCGATGAGAGCCTTTGTGCGGCAGCAGCTTGGCATGGGGCGGTAGAACGGGCAGTGCGAGCCTGCGAAGCCCTTGAAGATCCTTATTTGCGGGCACGGGCAGCAGATATTTCTGATGTGGGACAGCGAGTACTGCAACTGCTGACTGGTACTGCTACAACTTCCCTCGATTGGTCAGAACCAGGAATTTTAATTGCTGCTGACCTGATGCCCTCCACTACTGTAGAGTTAGACCGAACTAAAGTATTGGGCATTTGTACAGTTGCAGGGAGTACTACTTCTCACGCCGCAATTTTGGCGCGATCGCTCGGTATTCCAGCAGTGATGGGATTGGGTGCATCGCTGTGGGATTTGGAGAATGGCACCCTCATTGCTTTGGATGGTCAAACTGGTCAGGTTTGGGTGCAACCCGATCAGGCACAGTTGCAGGAATTGCAGCGCCAAAGGGATAGTCAGCTAGGGGCAATGAGAGTGCCGCAGGACTTAGCTAGACAACCTGCAATAACACGAGACGGTCATCAAGTCAAGGTAATGGCTAATATTGGTGGGTTAACCGATGCGCAGCGGGGTATAGATAACGGTGCTGAAGGGGTAGGTTTACTGCGGAGTGAGTTTTTGTATTTGCAACAGGGGCACCCGCCCACAGAGGAACAACAAGTAGAAGTGTATCAGGCGATCGCTCAAACCATTGCTCCTCATCCGTTAATTATTCGCACCCTAGATGTGGGGGGTGACAAGCCCTTGCCTTACCTGAATTTACCACTAGAAGCTAATCCATTCCTAGGATGCCGGGGAATTCGCTTGTTATTTGATTACCCGGAGTTACTAACCGTTCAACTCAGGGCTATTTTGCGGGCTAGCTACGGTCATGCTATTAAGGTGATGTTTCCTATGGTGGCCTCAGTAAGGGAAATAAAAGCTGCTAAAGAGATTCTCGCCACCGTCCGAACCTCATTAACTCAATCCGGGATTCCCTTTGATGAGGCGATGGAGGTGGGCATTATGATAGAAGTGCCAGCAGCCGTTACTATAGCTGACCAACTAGCAGCAGAGGTTGACTTTTTCAGCATCGGTACTAACGATCTGAGTCAGTACCTGATGGCAGCCGATCGCAACAATCCCAAAGTAGCCCCTCTCACCGATGCCTTTGAACCAGCAGTACTGCGAATGATTGCCCAAACCGTCCAAGCAGCGCATGAGGCTGGGATAGAGGTAGGAGTATGTGGTGAATTAGCCTCAGTACCAGCAGCTGTGCCTATTTTAATAGGGTTAGGAGTGGTAAAATTGAGTATGAATCCGCCCGCCATTCCTGCTGTTAAGGCAGCGATTACCAAATTAACCATGGCTGAGGCAGAAGCGATCGCCTCTACAGTCTTAAAGTTGGATTCAGCAGCAGTAGTGAGAGAGTACGTTAATGCACGGTAATTATCGGTTAGTCGCCAGGGCGGGTTTTGGCTTAAGTCATATCTGTAAGTTGCCAGAATTTGTCACTCAACCCGCCCCTACAGGATTTCTGATTTTTTTATGTTAGGACTTACTTCGTTTTGTAAAGCAACGAAGTCCTATGTGCTACAGGGAGATTCTGGCGGGTACTCTAGATATATCACCTAGGATAGATGTATTTATGTACTCGTTGGGTAGGCAGCTGGAGAATTGTTATCAATTGCCCTGCGAACCTGCAACCAGGGCTGACTCTCGCCAAACCGATACAGCATATCCACGCCCACAGTTGCGGCGCGACCAATGGATTTGTCTGAATGGAGCGTGGAAATTCACCTTTGATGATGCTGGGCGATTTGCTCAACCCAGTAGCATTACTGATTGGACTCATACCATCGAAGTTCCCTTTGCTCCAGAATCTGCTAAAAGTGGCATCGGCGACACGGGCTTCCACCTCAACTGCTGGTATGAGCGGGAATTTAATGTACCCAAGGATCAAGGCCGGGTACTGCTTCACTTTGGCGCTGTAGACTATCGTGCCCGTGTTTGGGTCAACGGTCAATTCATGGCTGACCATGAAGGCGGACATACTCCCTTCAGCATTGACATCACGACCGTCTTGAATGAAAACGGAGTACAGATAGTAACGGTTTGGGCGCAAGACGATCCCTTCGATCTAGCCAAACCGCGTGGTAAGCAAGATTGGCAGCTTGAACCTCATAGTATTTGGTATCCGCGCACCAGCGGTATTTGGCAAACAGTTTGGGCTGAGGTAGTCCCTAGCACCTATATTGAGCGCATCCGTTGGACGCCCCACTTCGAGCGGTGGGAGATTGGCTTTGAAGCCTTTATTGGAGGTGAACTATATCACGGGCTACAGGTGAAGGTCAAGCTGACAGTTGGCTGCCACTTGCTGGTGAATGATACCTATGAAGTAATCAACGGCGAGATTCACCGACGCATTGCCCTCTCTGATCCAGGTATCGACGACTATCGCAACGAGTTACTCTGGAGTCCGGAGAAGCCAACCCTCATCGATGCCGAAATTCAACTGTGGTACGAGGGCAAGTTGCTCGATCGAGTGCAGTCCTATACCGCGATGCGGACTGTGGGAGTACACCGCGATCGCTTCATGCTCAATGGCCGTCCTTACTATTTGCGACTAGTACTCGACCAAGGTTACTGGCTCGACACCCTTATGACTCCCCCGTCAGATGAGGCGTTGCGGCGCGATGTCGAGTTAGTTAAAAGCATGGGCTTCAATGGTGTCCGCAAGCATCAAAAAATTGAAGACCCTCGGTTCTTGTACTGGGCAGATGTGCTAGGTTTAGTCGTTTGGGAAGAAATGCCCAGTCCCTATCGGTTCACGCGCAAAGCGGTGGAACGCATGACTAAAGAGTGGGCTGAGGCGATCGATCGCGATTCTAGCCACCCCTGTATCGTGGTCTGGGTGCCCTTTAATGAATCTTGGGGCGTTCCTGACTTAACCGTGACCGATGCTCATCGGCATTGCGTCCAAGCACTCTATCATTTGACTAAGACCCTAGACCCAACTCGTCCGGTAGTCGGCAATGATGGTTGGGAGAGTGCTGCTACTGACATTCTGGCTATCCATGATTACGATAATAAGCCAACTAGACTGACAAACCGTTATGGGCCAGAGGTTAATCTAGCAGAACTCTTTAATCGCGAACGTCCTGGCGGGCGCGTCCTCACTCTGGATGGTCATCCCCATCAGGGGCAGCCAATTATGCTGACTGAGTTCGGTGGTATTGCTTACGCTGCTCCTGAAGAACCTGATGCTGATAAAATCTGGGGATATGTTAGGTCGTCGGATGTCTCGGAGTTACAAATTCGATATACCGCGCTGCTAGAAGTAGTTAACAAAATCGAACTGTTTAGTGGATTTTGTTACACCCAATTGACTGATACCTTCCAGGAAGCCAATGGCCTGTTGTATGCCGATCGCACGCCGAAGTTTCCTATTGAAGCGATCGCACATGCAACTCTAGGTAGGGGCACAGAAGAGGAGGAAGACGCTATGCTCTCAGAAGTTAAAGCTAAATTCTCAGCAGAGGAAAATGTATTCCCAGGAGCTGTTCAAGCCGGATGGGCGTCTGCTAACTCTATACAGTCGGTATCCCATTGCGGAGGGCATCCAGGCTCCTAGTCCTGGTAATGAGCCGATTCCAGCTAATCCCCACTTACGGTGGCATCCCTTGCGAGGTGAGTGGGTGGCTTACGCTAGCCATCGTCAGGGGCGGACGTTCCTGCCGCCCCCTGAATACAATCCGCTAGCACCAACTATCGATCCTCACTTCCCCAGCGAACTGCCGCAGGGGCGATATGATATAGCCGTTTTCGGCAACCGCTTTCCTTCGATGACACTGGCAGCGCATAACCCGCCTGCCAGTATTGTTGAAACTCTACCCGCCAATGGTGCGTGCGAGGTGGTGGTATTTACCCAAGATTCCGAATCTCCCCTCGGTTTTCTGTCACTGGATCACCTAGATTTGCTGTTACAAGTGTGGGCCGATCGAACTGCCGTACTCGGAGGGCATTCCCAGATTCAGTACGTGCTGCCGTTCGAGAATAGAGGTGTGGAAATGGGAGTAACTTTGCTTCATCCCCATGGCCAAATTTACGCCTATCCCTTTGTGCCTCCTGTGCCAGCACGAATGCAGGAACGCCAGCAGGCATATTACCAAGAAAATCAGCGGGGGTTGCTACAAGATTTTATTCAAAAAGAGATTCAGGACAACCAGCGGATTATTTATTTGGATGAGGAGGCGATCGCCTTTGTCCCAGCCTGTGCCCGTTACCCTTACGAGGTTTGGATTGCCACAATTGAGCCAGTGGCCACATTCATTGACCTGACCGCACAGCAGCGCCGAGGGCTGGCCAGAGCCTTAAAGACTGTCACTCTCAAGTATGATGGCTTATGGAAACGCCCCTTTCCTTACCTGATGGCTTGGTTCCAAGCACCTACAGACGGTCAACCCCATCCAGAATCGCATCTCCACGCCGAATTCTATCCCCCCTATCGTACCCCCGATAAACTTAAATACTTAGCCGGAACGGAACTAGCTGCGGGCATGTTTGCCAATGATGCCCTTCCAGAAGAGAAAGCGTCTGAGTTGCAGGCAGTATCGGTAATTCTGGAAGAGGGGGTACGGGTATGAAGCAATTCAAGGAAGAAGTCTCCTGCAAACTGGAGTTAAAATGGATTTTCAGCAGATATTTGGTACATCACCTGAAGCAGAAGCCAGTGCGCCGGGACGGGTGAATCTACTAGGCGAACACACCGACTACAACGATGGATTTGTATTGCCAACGGCTATTCCCCAACAGACTACAGTGCAACTGGGTTTGAGCTGGGATGGACAGCACCACTTTTACTCAGTGGCACTGGACGAACGGGTAACTATTTCAGAAGGTCATCATACACCTTCTGGATTTGCCAGTTATATCTTCGGCTGCGTTCGGCTTTTAGAACGCCAAGGATACACCATACCGCCTGTTAATTTGCACGTTACTTCCTCGGTTCCCATCGGTTCCGGGTTGTCTAGCAGTGCTGCTTTGGAGGTGGCTACTCTGAGGGGGTTGCGATCGCTTTTAAATTTAGATATCGATGATGTAGAGATCGCTCAGCTAGCACAGCAGGCAGAAAGCCAATATGCGGGCGTGCAATGCGGCATTATGGATCAGATGGCGTCGAGTCTAGCTGACACCGAACATATGCTATTTCTCGATACGCGCTCACTCCAGGTGCGAGTGATGCCTTTCCCGGCAGGAGCAGAGGTTTTAGCGATCGATAGCGGTGTGCCTCGTACTTTAGCAGAGAGTGGCTACAACCAGCGACGATCTGAGTGCGAACAAGCAGCGCATCTGTTAGGAGTAAGGGCGCTCAGAGATATTACCGATCCCCAAGCTGTGGCAGAATTACCTGAACCGCTGCGCCGTCGCGCTCGCCACGTTATCACTGAGGATAACCGAGTGCTAGAAGTTCTCCAAGGAGTATCAACGGAGCGTTTTGGAGAGTTGATGAACGCTTCCCACGCTAGCTTACGGGATGATTATGAAGTTTCCTTGTCTGCCCTGGATATACTGGTGGCAATGCTCCAGGCTACCCCAGGAGTATGGGGGGCACGTCTTACGGGTGCTGGGTTTGGCGGGGCTTGTGTAGCCTTAGTTGTGGCAGGTAAGGTGGAGGCGATCGCGCAAGATGTACTTGAACGATATAAGCGATCAGGTTATGCGGGGCGTATTCTGGTTCCACAGATTGAATAAGTCTCCCCCTCCCCTGGAACCTTGGAGCCTTTCTTGGTCAGTATCCCGATCCCTTCCCAAGCAACGGCAGTGTTATGGTAAACGTTGCTCCTTGCCCTTCACCAGGACTGTATGCCTGAATCTTACCACTATGAAGTTCTACCAAATGACGCACGATAGCTAGCCCTAGCCCTAAGCCGTTTTGTCGAGTGGTGTGATGAGCTTGACGAAAACGCTCGAAGATATAGGGCAGAAACTCTGCACTGATACCTTGACCCGTATCGCTCACTGTAATCTGAATATGGGTTTCCCCACGCTCTAGCCGGACATCGATTCTTCCTCCCTCAGGTGTAAACTTAATGGCGTTGGAGAGCAAATTTTCCAGAACCTGCTGCAAGCGTTTCGGATCGCATGGAAAAGGTGCGATGGTTTGGTCAAGTTGAGATTCTAACCGAATCGCCTTAGCCTGTGCAGCTAAGTACACTGTATTAATAGCACCTTCAATAATAGGTACGAGAGTGACCTGACACAGTTTAAGTTCTAGTTTGCCCCGAATCATCCGGGACAGATCCAAGAGATCTTCTAGTAGTTGGGCTTGATCGTGTGCATTCCGCTCGATCGTTTCCAAGGCACGAGCTACAGTCGCTTCATCAGGCTTGCGGGTACGCAAGATCTGAGCCCAACCGAGGATGGAATTAAGAGGCGCACGCAAGTCATGGGATACCATGGCGACAAAATCGTCTTTAGCACGGTTGGCAGCCTCAGCTTCAGCGCGTGCTTCCTGCTCTAGTTGGTAGAGTTGCTGACGCTCGGTGATATCGATAGTACTCCCCACCACGCGCACTAAGCGTCCTTGAGCATCTCGGATCAGCAAGGCATGATCCTGTACATACCGATATTGATTGTCCTTATGGCGTACCCGATACTCGGTAACACAGCGATCGCCTGTTGCCAAGGTAGATGCTGTTTGCTCTTGTAGAGTTTGCAAATCATCGGGGTGAATGAGAGCGAGCCACCAATCACGAGTGGGTTCAGATTCTGCTAGAGAGTAGCCTAAAATCTGGGTCAGACCTTCAGTTCTTTCAACGGTATTTTTCTCTATGTCCCAGTCATAAATCAGGCAGTTCACGGCAGCTGCGGCTAGCTGAAAACGCTCGTTAGCTCGGCGCAACTCTTCCTCTGCTTGCTTGCGATCAGTGATATCTTGAGCAGTACCGAGAATCTGACGAGGTAAACCGTCAGCAGTTCTAGCAAAAACAGTATCCCGGCTGTGAAACCAGTGCCATTCGCCATTGGCGTGTCGCATTCGGTACTCAAAGCTGAAGACTGCATTGTGAGGGGTCAAGTTAAATCTGGCGATATGGGCAGGCAGTCGAGCAAAATCTTCAGGATGCATCACTTTTTGGGTAAATTCCGCTCCCATGGCCAGCACCTCTGGTGATGAATAGCCCAGAAACTCGCTACTCTGATAATTGATATAGAGATTCCGCTGCTCAATTAGGTCGTAAAGGTACAAAATTCCTGGAGTGGTATCGGCAATACGTTGAATGAACTGTTGCTTCTCGATAAGCTGCTCCTGGATTTGCTTTTGCTCGGTCACGTCACGCCAAGAAGCAACAAAACCATCTCCCAATTTTGTCGCACGGATGTCAAAGACTCTAGTTAGGTATTGTTGATCGTAAATTTCTGAGTAAACCATGGATTCTTTAAGCAAAGGCTTCCCTGTCTCTACGACCTGGCAGTACTCATCAAATAAGCCGATTTCTCGATGAGTGGGTAATAACTTACAAAGATTCTTGCCAATTTGTTCGTCTTTGGTCATGCGATTGCTTTGGCAAGCTGCTCCATTGACATAATCAACTCGGAAGTCTATAATTTTGCCGGATTGATCGCGAATACTGGTATAGATACCAAAACAATCCAGCATATTCTCTATAGACGTGCGGAAACGTTCTTCAGTGTCTTCGAGGTGCAGCTTCAGGTTAGCCCGTTCGATAATATTGTGAATCGCACAGCGAACACATTCAGCAGTCGTGTTGGTCTTAACTAAATAGCCTGCTACTCCGCTTTTCATGGCAGCCACAGCGATCGCTTCATTGTCCTGACTGGCTAGCATCACGACTGGGAGGTTCGTTGTACCTAGCTGAGTCTTCAGCTGCTTTAAGAATTCCAGCCCCTTAATATCTGGTAGCGGGAAATCAAGCAAAATTGCATCTGGTTTAACCGCTTTGCACAACTCCAGACCTTTTTCCCCATACTCTTCTTCCAAAATTCTATAGCTGTAGCGCCGATCCTGAAGCAAGTAACTTCCATAGGTTGCTCGATCCTCAGGGCAATTATCAATGATGAGGATCGTTGGTTGATTTTGAGGCATGACAATCTCCCTGCGGCTGGAAGTATAACGCTTCCAACTAGTGCCTGCTGACTACCTGGAGCGTTTTCATGAATTTTGCTGGTTTCATGTATTATCGCAAGTTTTTCTCAGCACTGTAGAGACGTTCCCCTGGAACGTCTCTACAAAGATTGTACGTTAGCCATAGGGTAAAATAACCGCATTTGATATGACACTTTTTGCTCCGGCACCCCCAGCCACTCATAAACGGTTGATGGTTCACCCCAAAAATCTAAGTAATTTTGCCGTTTTTCATCCCTACTTGTTGCTTGTCTAGCTGGATGGATTGGTTAATCAGTAATGCAGTTAACAAATTGAGATGGCTGTTTAAGTGATAGATCATCGCTCCTAAGCGCCGGATGCAATAGCACAGTTGTTCATCAAGGTTTCTCAGTTTTATATAATCTTCTTCTTGAGCTGTTTTCCGGCTATCTAGATAACAGTTATATTCCTCAAGCAACTGGAATATGCTACTGCTTTCGTTATCCAGCATATAGATGAGGTATTCATCTCTCGATAAATTCTGAAGGGGTATTTTATTAATTATTTCTTTAAGTCTTTCTCCATTGATATCCGGAATGTCTATTTTCTTAAAACAATCAAATTTGGCTTGGCTTAGTAAAAGCAGTTCCTGACGAATGACCAGGTCGGCCTTGCGAATTTTCAAGAAGATATTATCGATTTCAGCCGTAAGCACAGATAACAAGACTTTATCAGAGTTTTTGTTCATTGTTTGGTTAGTGAAGCACATTTGACACTAGCTAAAAATAAGCTTTAACAAAAACAGCCGAGATTGAGATGGATGTCGCTAGTATTCTGCTTTCATCCTGTAGGATGCCTCTCAAACTGTCACACGGGTGTATGACACGTATTACGCTTTGTGTATCTTATTGCACTCAACTGGATATCAGCAACAAAGTCAAGCTAAATTTATCAACTCTTCAAACATTGTTAAGTAAAGCCTTACCAAGATTTGTAACGAAATAGATGCCAGTTCCTAGAGCCAATCATAATCTACTTGCAGAGAAAAATAATGACACCAAGAAGAGGGAGAAATATTTCCATGCCGTGAGTTATGAGCGCAGGTCATGGTGCCGTAATAAAAATAAATGAGGGGCACAACATGGTCATGCCCCTACTAAAGCTAGGTTGGTCGTTAATCTGGCGATCGCAATTCCCGATACAACTAAAGATTAACGTGTGAAGGTTGCAGCATCCCGGTCAAAATCAAGATGAGGTTGAGACGAGGAACTGTAGCGATCGCCCCAGAGGGATGCGACAGGCTGTGTTGGGTTTTGAGTCTGTACCACAGCAGATTGCAGAATGGGGGTATTGGTCACAGAACTATTGGCTAGAGTAAACAGGGGGTTGGATAAAATCCCGGCTACCGATGTGGCTAGAACCGATAGCACCAAACCTACTTGCAAAGGACGCATCCCCGGTAAGTTCCAGCGGATTTCTGGGTAATTTTTGACGGTATCGGACATTTCTTGGGGTTCTTTGACTACCATCATCTTGACGACGCGGATGTAGTAGTAAATTGAAACCACGGTGGTAATTAGACCCAGCAAGACTAAACCATAAAGTCCTGCCTGCCAACCTGCCCAGAACAGGTAAATTTTGCCAAAGAATCCAGCCAGAGGCGGAATACCACCTAAGGAGAGCAAACAAATGCTTAACCCCAACGTGAGGAGGGGATCTTTCTGATAGAGACCAGAGTACTCGCTAATTTGATCAGTCCCAGTGCGTAGAGTGAAGAGAATAACACAGATAAAACCGCCTAGGTTCATGAACAAGTAAACCAGGAGGTAGAAGATCATGCTGGCATATCCGGCTTCAGTCCCAGCAATTAAACCAATCATGACAAAGCCCGCCTGAGCGATGGAAGAATAGGCGAGGAGTCGTTTCATACTGGTTTGGGTAAGGGCGACGACGTTCCCCAAAACCATGCTCAAGATCGCTAAAGCTGTGAAGACAAAATGCCACTGTTCGGTAACATAGGGGAAAGCAGTTACCAACAGGCGAATGGCTAATGCAAAGCCAGCTGCTTTGGAACCCACGGAGAGAAAAGCCACCACTGGGGTAGGGGAACCTTCATAAACGTCAGGCGTCCACTGATGGAAGGGAACTGCTGAGATTTTGAAGGCAATACCAGCGATCGCAAAGACTAAAGCAATCAAAACTCCCAGGGATTGCCCCGCCTCTAGATTAGCGATCCCGGTTGCGATCGCGCTTAAATTCGTCTCTCCTCCAGATAGACCGTACAGTAACGAGACGCCATACAGAAAGACAGCTGAACTGGATGCACCGATCAGCAAGTATTTCAGTGCCGCTTCATTAGAACGGGGGTCGCGCTTCATGTAACCCGTCATTAGGTAGGACGAGATACTCAGAGTTTCCAGGGAGATAAAAATCGTCACGAGTTCATTCGCGCCACACAGGAACATTCCCCCCAAGGTAGCGGTGAGCAAAATGCCGATAAATTCAGCTAAGGCTGTACCCGTTTGCTGGACGTAGCGAATTGACATTAAAATGGTTACAGCCGCAGATAAGGCGACGATGCCGCGAAAGGCTATGCTGAGGGCGTCACCATTAAAGCTCCCCAGAAAGGCAACGGTATTGGTAACATCCCATTCATAGTAAAGGGTGACTAGGGATGCTAGTAAACCCCCCATTGCCACATAAGAAATGGTGTTGGCGGCCTTTTTGCCAGAAATCAGGTCGATGGTTAAAACCAGCAAGAGGGTGATTACTACAATTCCCTCCGGCCAAATTATCCCAGCATTTAGCTGGGCAGCAAGATTGGCAAAATCCATAGTTTCTATTGGTATGGTCTATCGTTAGGTTGGGATTGACGTTAACTCTTCTTAATCTTATCGGCGATTGTCACCTGTTTGGAAGGATGAGGGATGAAGGATGAGGGATGAAGGTAAGGGCGTGGGGAAATTTAGATGGTATAAGAGACTTCTTGTAGAAGTCGGGAACAGGAAACTCCTGAACAGGAAGAGACAATAATTGACACAAACTGCATTATAAAAATACTTTGGCAAGAGTTCTAATGTTTAACTTGGCAGCACATATAATCAATAATTAATCAATTTTTAATAGGCTATCCAGCCACAATTTTTGATGAGGAACTAAAGTCTTGATCCGCGCTCGGTGTGTTACTTTGTAATACAAATTATTTGGTAAAACTCCCTATTGGGTTTTGTATGGGCTACGGAAAAAAACTCTTCCCCTTCGGCTACGCTCAGGGTAAACCCATTCCCCATTCCCCCATCTGCTAGAGTCGAGTGAGGTAACTCGATCTGTCTTGATTAGCTGCACTGACGGAAACATTTCTTCATCTAGCCGCAGCAGCAGCATTGGGCTACATCTATCCAGGCAGGATGCACTCCTCACCAGAGGCTGGCATTCATTCTGAAGCGATCGGAAAAAGTGCAGTTGCTGTTGAGATCAGATATATCAGTTATAAGAGAGATTAAGAGACCTGTGCGATTGAGTACCTATGTTAGCTGTGACGGAGCAGGATTATTGACGTTGTGTCCTTCAGGCATAGAGCGTAACAGTCCACTCCAGCTTGGCACCTCCTTAGGTCATAAGCCAACCGCGCTAGGTAGGGTAATAGCCCTTTATCCCTCAAAACTGATTCCCAAACACCGACCACTAACCAGCGACTTGACATCTCGCCAAAAATTTTTAGATTAGACTGTTCAGCTAGGCTGCTATTTCTAGAACTCCCATGACAACCCTCGTCATCGTCGAATCTCCCACGAAAGCACGTACCATCCGCAACTACTTGCCCTCAGACTACAAAGTTGAGGCATCAATGGGTCATGTGCGCGACCTTCCATCTTCGGCAGAAGAAATTCCCGAAGCCGTCAAAGCCGAAAAATGGGCACAGCTGGGGGTGAATGTAGACGCTGACTTTGAACCTCTTTATGTAATCCCCAAGGATAAAAAGAAAGTCGTTAAGCAGCTGAAAGACGCCCTCAAAGACGCCAAAGAACTAGTGCTGGCAACCGACGAAGATCGGGAAGGTGAAAGTATCAGCTGGCATCTGTTGCAAGTGCTGCAACCCAAAGTTCCCACCAAGCGAATGGTTTTCCACGAAATCACCCGCGAAGCCATCCGCGATGCCTTGAAGAACTGCCGCACTATCGATGAACAACTTGTACACGCTCAAGAAACCCGCCGCATTTTAGACCGACTGGTGGGTTATACCCTTTCTCCCTTGCTGTGGAAGAAAATTGCTTGGGGTTTATCTGCTGGAAGAGTACAATCGGTTGCCGTGCGGCTGTTGGTGAACCGAGAACGCCAACGCCGTGCTTTTCGTCAGGGCAGTTATTGGGATTTAAAGGCAATTCTACAGAAGCAGGAGGTTCCCTTTGAGTCGCGACTCGTTACGGTAGCAGGGAACAAAATTGCCACAGGTAGCGATTTCGATGCTAACACTGGTCAAATTATCCAGGGTCGGAACGTGCTGCTATTGAATGAAGCTCAAGCCAGAGAACTCCAAGCACGTCTGGCGGATCAAACCTGGACGGTAACCGAGATTGACGAACGCCCCGTTACTCGTAAACCCGCCCCACCCTTTACCACCTCTACTCTCCAACAAGAAGCTAACCGCAAACTGCGCCTGTCTGCCCGGGACACAATGCGAACGGCTCAAAGTTTGTACGAGCAGGGTTATATTACCTACATGCGTACCGACTCAGTCCATTTGTCCGATCAGGCGATCGCAGCTGCCAGAACCTGTGTTGAGCAAATGTACGGCACCCAATACCTCAGTCCCAAACCCCGCCAGTACACGACCAAAAGCAAAGGCGCTCAAGAAGCTCACGAAGCAATTCGTCCAGCTGGCAGTACCTTCCGCACTCCCAGAGACACGCCTCTAGAAGGCCGAGAACTGCAACTCTATGACCTGATTTGGAAGCGTACTGTGGCTTGTCAAATGGCAGATGCCAGACAAACTCAAATCACCGTCGATCTGCAAGTTGAAGACGCGGGATTTCGCTCTACTGGAAAACGGATCGACTTCCCCGGCTATCTAAGAGCTTACGTGGAAGGTTCCGACGATCCCGATGCTGCCTTGGAAGACCAGGAAGTGATTTTACCGTNNGGTTGGCGATCGCCCGCAGTGCAAGGAACTCGAAGCCATCGGTCACGAAACTCAACCCCCCGCCCGTTACACGGAAGCCTCTCTGGTGAAAACTTTGGAAAGTGAAGGGATCGGGCGTCCTAGTACCTATGCCAGCATCATCGGTACAATTGTTGATCGCGGCTATGCCCAAATGACGAAAAACGCTCTGGTTCCGACCTTTACGGCTTTCGCGGTCACCAGTCTTTTGGAAAAACACTTCCCCGACTTAGTAAATACGGGTTTCACCGCTCAAATGGAGCAGACGCTAGATGAAATCTCTACGGGCGAAGCTCAATGGCTCCCCTACCTGCGAGAATTCTATCAGGGAGAAAAAGGTCTGGAAAATCAAGTCAAAGAACGAGAAAGCCAGATCGATCCCAACGAAGCCCGAACCATTGAGCTAGAAAACCTGGATGCCAAAGTCCGCATTGGGAAATTTGGGCCTTATATCGAGGCGGAAAATGGCAATGGGCCTGTAACGGCTTCAATTCCCCAAGATTTGACCCCTGCTGAACTTAATGACGAGCAGGTTGAGGTACTGCTCAAACAGAAAACCGAGGGGCCAGATAAACTGGGAGCGCATCCAGAAACCGATGAGCCAATTTATCTGCTCACAGGGACTTACGGGCCTTACGTCCAGTTAGGTGAGGTCACAGAAGAGAATAAAAAACCGAAACGCGCCTCTTTGCCCAAGGGTCTCAACATGGAAGACGTAACCTTGGAAAAGGCAGTAGGTTTGCTATCCTTACCTCGCCATTTGGGCGTCCACCCAGCCACTGGCGGCAAAATTGACGCAGGTTTGGGGCGGTTTGGGCCTTACGTCGTCCACAACCTGGGTAAGGAAGGCAAAGACTACCGCTCGCTCAAAGCCGAGGACGATGTATTGACAATTACCCTGGAACGTGCATTAGAGTTACTTGCTCAACCGAAGAAGATACGCGGCAGCACAAGAGGTAAGTCTAAGGAACCTTTACGGGAATTGGGGGTGCATCCCGATGATGGCGAAGCAGTGAATATTTACAATGGACCCTACGGCCCCTATGTGAACCATGGCAAAACCAATGCCGCAATTCCAGAAGGGCAATCAGTGGAAGAGGTGACCTTAGAAACAGCACTCGAACTATTATCGGCTAAAGCATCGACCAAAAAATCCGGGACGCGATCGAGCAAGTCAGCTAGTTCTAGTAATGGTAAGGCGGCTAAAACCTCATCTACCACTCGGAAAACAACGGCGAAAAAAACTACAAAAGCGAGTAGGTGATCTACACCATCTAACAAGCGGGAGCGTGGTAGCTCCCGTTTTCCAAACGGGGGCGGAACGCGACACGGCAAATTTATTTGCCGTAATACAGGTCGTTAATATAAGCTAACGCTCAGGGTCAACGTCGAGCGTAGTCGAGACGTTGATGCCAATACTCAACAGAAGTTAGCGACTCGTGCCTTCCAAGCTGCCGAAAAAGTAATGTTTGGTCAAATATAGCCTGGGGCGATGACGACTACCAAACGCTCTACATTACCGCAAGTAAGAGCCTTTACCGTATCCGTCTCAAAATTCCCGGCGTGTACTCAGGCTTGCAGGGGGAGTAACTTTTGACAGTACCCGACATCACTTCCCTTTTAGGAGCTTTTCAATAGCGTCGCGTGTTGTCATAGCATTGACATCACTTGAAAGCAGTTGATGAAGACTCCAACGCACAGTATGCTGATAGCGATCGCCCTTTTTGAAAAGATGTAGTGGAGACAGCAGTTCTAGTTCGACATACTTTTCTTTAGCATCGCCATTGTTATACACTTCTACAGGAAAACCCCCACCACCGACTGCACCATCAGGGTATTCCCCATCCTGACGAGTTGCTTTTTCCATCATGGCTACGCCATCTTTGACAGCTGCTACCCCAACTACTGAGGTATCAGCACCAAGTTTATAGATTTTTTTTGCAGAGACACCAACAGAGGGGCGCATCTGTAATAATGTCGGCGTCATTTGCACAATTGGTGACTCATCCTCCGGAGGAACGAGCCAGTGGAAATTATTCTTATATATACTCTCTCTGTTGAGCGGTAAAAAGATGGCGTCCGGAGATTCAATTTGAGTAACGTTCCAAATCGATAGGAGCAACGGTTCTCCTTTCACTTTCTCCACGGTTTGCGCGATCGCAAAGTCCCCATTTTGTTCAAACCAGAACTCGCGCACCACACGGGCAGCGAAACCTTGTGCCACTTCACTGGTCATCTGTAAGTGGTTGTTTGGCAGAATATTTGCCCTGTGGGGATTACCATCCCAGGCTGGATCGGGAGGCCAATTACGCCCAGCGATCGCAGGCCACCATTGCTGTGGTGCCGGCCAAGTTTTATCACCTCCCCAGTTTTTCCATTCATTTTTACCGTAGATTTTTTGAGGTGAATTCCACAAAAAGTTAGAACCTCCCACAAAGCCATAACGCATGACTCGCCCAATTTCCGGCACAACAATAGCCTCAGTACGACTATCACTTAGACGAAACGCAGTGCGCCCATCGTAGACTGTAGGCGTAATCGTACCAACAGCAGTGGATACTTCCGGCTGCACCTTGCTTTGAGAGTTGCGAGACTCCGGTGAAGTGACAATTTTTCTAACTTTCCCGTCTTGTTTGGATGTCACATAAAGTTCTCCTGCTTCGTCATGAAATCCTTTACCCACTAGACTTTTAACATTCATGTAAACGAGGGCAGTACGGTCAACAATGACATATAGCTTGCCGCGCATATCATTTTTCTCATACAGTAAAATTTGTCAGAGGAATTATTGTTCAGGAGCCAATTGATTCAGTTTATGCAGCATAATATGCTCACAACCGGAAAACCATAGTCTCTCATCATCGAAAGCTAGGGCGTGTCATCAAATCAACCAGATAACAGAAGCAGCCAGATAAATTGCACCCAGAAAGTTGCTAGCGCGTTTGTCATAGCGCGTCGTAATCGCTCGATACTGCTTGAGTTTGGCGAAGAAGTTTTCAATGAGATGACGGGCTTTATACAAGTCCTTGTCGTAAGCACGCAGAGTAGTGCGGTTACGCTTGGGAGGAATCACAGGGGTCTTTCCCTGTCTCTGAAGTTGGTCAAGCACTCGCTTATCCGCATCATACCCTTTGTCTGCAAAATCGCACCCACTTCGGCAGGCAATTCTCATCTAACTTCGGCAGGTGATTCTCACAAACCTCGGCAGGCAATTCTCATCTAACTTCGGCAGGTAATTCTCATCCAACTTCGGCACCCGCTTCTACACTGACGCATAAATCCCTGACGGGGTGACAGAAGCGCGATGAAACGGAAGCAACACGGAAACACGCCAAATCTAAGCATTGGCTACTTTGGTGCCAGTACTGGTGCAGCTGCGGCTCTCTTCGCTGCCGCAGCTCGTCCAAATGCGATCGCTGCTATAGTCTCGCGAGGCAGGCGTCCTGACTTGGCGGGAGATGCCCTACCCCATGTTCAGCTGAAGGGGTGACGAGTAAGCTGAAGGCTTGCTCAAACATTACCAAATAAGGCAGGCTGGGTGTATATCATGTGGACAAGCAAGAGACTGACAAGGAGCAACGAGTTGGAATGCCGATGACTTCCGGATTAGTCTCTATGCTCAATTGTATGAAAGCTCTCTCCAGAGCCACAGGCGCAGACAAGAACAACTTCCCATGCTAATCCAGTCTCTCAATCGTGTCGTTGCTAAAGTTTCTGGCAAGACTACCCTGCGAACCGTCCTCATTGTCCCCTTCGTCCTGCAAATCGTTGGGGCGGTGGGGTTGGTGGGGTATCTCTCATGGAGAAATGGGCAACAGGCAGTTAACGACGTTGCGTCCAAACTGCGTAGAGAAATCAGCGATCGCACCGCCGATCAAATTAAAACTTACCTCAAAACACCTCATCTGAGTAATTTAACTAACGCTAATGCTATAAGTATCGACCAGTTAGATATAAAAAATCCTAAAGCCTTAGAGCGCCATTTTTTAAAACAAATTCAAGTTTTTAATTCACTCAGTAGAATTTATTTCAGCAATCCGCAGGGTGGACTTGTTTCTGTTGGTCACGACGAGAGAGGGCTGACAGTTGCCTTCACGGAAAATTTTGCAAGAGGTGTCCTTCGCGTCAACAGTGTAGATAACCAGGGTAATCGGAAAAAATTGTTGGTCAATCAACAAAACTATGATGCTAGAGAACGACCTTTCTATAAACAAGCTGTAGACGTAGGTAAACCAACCTGGTGTCCTATTTATATCTATGTTCCTAGTTCTAGAGGTTTAGGGATTGCTGCTAGCTATCCCTTCTCTGATGAGACAGGTAAGTTCCAAGGTATTTTATCAAGCGATCTATCTCTTACAGCCATCAATAATTTTCTCAAAAGTTTGGAGATTGGTACTCACGGAGAGGCGTTTATCATCGAGCGATCGGGGATGCTCGTAGCGTCGTCCAGTTCTGAACTTCCCTTCGTGAGTAGTGCCGATGGCAAAGAAAAGAAGCGACTTAAAGCTACCGAAATTAAGAACTCGCTGATTCGCTTCACTGCACAGCAGTTAATTTCTCAGTTTGGCAACTTAACTAACATTAACGCCTCAAAACAACTTGACTTTGAAATAGAAAGTAGACGGCAATTTGCACAAGTAACTCCCTTCAAAGATGAGTTTGGGCTGGATTGGCTAATTGTGGTAGTCGTTCCAGAAGCCGACTTTATGCAGCAAATTAATGCCAACACCCAGACGACTATTCTGTTGTGTATAGCTGCTTTTATCGTAGCAACAGGGATTGGTATTATTACCGCTCGTTGGATTACAAAACCAATTTTGCACTTGAATACTGCTGCCCAGGAAATTGCTTTAGGGGAATGGGATAAAACACTAGACATCAAACGCTCTGATGAAGTGGGGCAATTGGCAAAGACGTTTAATCAGATGGCAGCGCAACTGCAAGAATCCTTTGTCGCACTACAAGAGAGCGAACGCACTTTAGAAAACCAAGTTGTTCAAAGGACAGCCGCTTTACGAGAGAGTGAAGCAACTCTAAAAGCCGCTCAACGAGTTGCTCATATTGGAAGCTGGGAATTTGATGTAATGACACATAAAATTACCTGGTCAGAAGAACAATTTCGCATTTTTGGTCTTGACCCAACTCAAGGTAAACCATCTTACGAACAACACATCCAGCAAATTCATCCTGATGACAGAGCATCATTACAACAGAGCCATGCACAAATGATAGAGGCAGGGAGAGGCGAGGAATTAGATTTTCGGATTGTGCGCCCTAATGGTGAAGTTCGGTATGTTTCTGGACGAGGTGAGGCTATTGTTAACGAGCAAGGGCAGGTAATTAAATTCTTCGGAACAACACTGGATATTACTGAGCGCAAAGCTGCCGAAGTTGCCCTCAAACAACAAAAAGAAATTCTACAAACCCTTTTTGACAATATCCCAGTCATGCTGTGCTTCTATAATCCCGACCTTGAGGTGCAGCTTATCAACCAAGCCTTTGAACGCACGTTGGGTTGGTCCAAAGAAGAAATGCGAGAAATCGATATCATGGCAGAATGCTATCCAGACCCAAACTACCGCGCTTCAGTTTTAGAATTCATGATGAGAGCTGATGGGGCATGGCAAGACATTCAGCTCAGAACTCGCGCAGGTAATATTCTGTTTACCTCTTGGGCAAACGTCCGCTTACCGGATGGCTCTATTGTTGGTATTGGTAAAGACATAACCGCTCGCAAACAAGCAGAAGAAAAACTACGAGAAAGCAAGCGTTTTATTGAACGGATTGCTAATGCTTCTCCTAATCTTTGGTACATCTACGATCATATTGAAAAGCGTAATGTTTATACCAATCGAGAACTTGCCGCTGTTTTAGGCTATACGCCTCAACAGATGCAAAAGATGGGTTCAGCGTTACTGCCAACGATTGTTCACCCTGACGACTTTGCAATATTCCCTCTTCATTTGAAAAAATGGGAAACAGCGACAGATGATGACATTCTTGAAATAGAGTACCGGATCAGAAATGCTTTCGGAGAATGGCGGACTCTGCTCACTCTGGAAAGTGTATTTGAGAGGACTCCTGATGGCACAGTCAAGCAAGTGATTGGGACATCTACTGATATTAGCGATCTTAAACGGATAGAGGAAGCCCTGCGCGAAAGTGCTTTGCGGGAACAAGCGATCGCTACTGTCCTGCAAAGGATGCGTCAGACCCTGGATATGAATAAGATATTCAGTGCTACAACAGAGGAACTGCGGCACGTCTTAAATTGCGATCGCGTAGCCATCTATCGTTTCAATCCTGACTGGAGTGGAGAGTTTGTGTCTGAGTCAGTGGCGAAGGGTTGGGCACCTCTGATCGTTGAACAGAAAAATGACCCTCATCTGACAGAAGATGCTCTGGAAGACTCTAATTGCATTGTCAAAACCTTGAATATTGAAAATGACTCAGTGCATGACACTTATTTGCAAGACACTAGGGGCGGTACCTACTCTCAAGGCGTAAATTACCGAGTCACTCAAGACATTTACGCCGCTGGGTTTAGCCCTTGTTACATCAACCTGTTGGAGCGATTACAGGTCAGAGCTTACATCATTGTCCCCATCTTCTGTGGCTCTCAACTTTGGGGATTACTAGCAACTTATCAAAATTGCAGTCCTCGTGCTTGGAGCGAATCTCAAATCAGTGCTGTGGTTCAGATTGGAGTTCAGTTAGGAGTTGCCTTGCAGCAGGCTCAATTACTGCAACATACTCAACAGCAAGCCGTAGCTCTAGAACTCGCTTTAGACGAATTAAAACGCACTCAAACCCAACTGATTCAAACTGAAAAAATGTCGTCTCTAGGGCGAATGGTTGCGGGGGTTGCTCATGAAATCAACAATCCCGTCAGCTTCATTTACGGAAATCTCACTCCTGCCCGTCACTACTTTCAAGACCTCCTGAGCTTGATTGAACTCTATCAGCAAACCTACCCTCAACCCACACCAGAAATTCAGCAACTAGAGTCTGAGATTGAAGTCGATTTTCTGGTAGAAGATTGGCAAAAACTTATCGATTCTATACAGGTAGGGGCTGAACGCATCCGCGAGATTGTTCTATCACTCAGGAATTTTTCCCGACTGGATGAAAAAGAGCTAAAAGTGGTTGATATCCACGAAGGCATTGATAATACTCTCCTGATTTTGCAGCACAAACTGAAGGCGGACGGTACTCATCCAGAAATCAAAGTGATTAAAAACTATGGTCAACTGCCATTGGTTACCTGTTACGCCAGTCAGTTGAATCAAGTGTTTATGAATATCCTCTCGAATGCCATTGATGCTCTACGACAGGAGCCAGGAGAAAGGTATCAGTCGTTAGGAGAGATGCCGACGATTACTCTTCACACTGAAGTTATTAATCAGAATAATATTCGGAATTATGGCTCCTGTCTTCTGAATTCTCCTTGTGTTGCCATTCACATTGCTGACAATGGTATGGGAATGAGTGAAGAGGTAAAAAAGAAGATATTTGATCCCTTTTTTACAACAAAGCCTGTAGGGAGTGGCACGGGTTTGGGATTATCGATTAGCTACCAAATTGTAGTGGAAAAACATAAGGGTCAAATAAGTTGTGTTTCTACTCCAGGAAAAGGAACAGAATTTATCATAGAGATTCCAGTTAACCTCACCGCCTGAAGGGGTGACAAGCAAGCTGAAAGCTTAATGAAATCAGCCCGATCGCATGATTTGATTGATCTTTAACCTTCACCCGATCCAGGGCGACCCAATAAATTCTATACGCATCTACCCAATCCCTAAACAGGGGGTCGCCCCTACAGCAGATCTGATGTTCGCCATAGAGGCTTAAGTTAGTCTACTACGTCTACTGGCTCAAAAAATGGATAGTAACCTTCCGGACATTGATTGGTTCGATAGGGAAAAGTTAGAGGAGATAATACAGAAGGTAAGCTAGTGAAACTATTTCCTTGGCATAATAATTCTTTTGTCCTCACTTTACCACCAACCTGGATGGTATAGACGATTCCGATATAACTTTTATAAAAAGGATATTTGGCTTGAGCAAGTATGAAAGCTTTTTCCCTATATATTTGTGAATAGTCCGGATCGTTTAAGTTCTGAGTTGGAACCATTGGTGATACTATCCGATAGGAATAATTACGAGACATTGGCTGAAATCCTGCCTTTAATTCTGCCAGAGAACTACTAAAACTGCCGTGGCGACTATAGTAATTTTTTTGAGCGTTAATTAAGGCATAAATATAATTAGTTGATTCTGAATAACTGCCTGAATTAGAGGAATTTCCCCACCAGCCAAAAGAATTAGATTGGAAATTGTAAAACATCAAAGTAAAATTAACAAAAATCCCCAAATACAGGAAACTCCTCACCAGAAAACCAGTAAGGGGAAAGCCTGGAGTATTGTTTGTCTTAAATAGAGCTTGCAGTAACTTGACGTTCATGTTGACCTTCCTTAGGGGCACTGTCTCACCCCTATTAACAGCCTAGCGAATATGGCTGGCGATCGTGGTTAAAATGAGGCAGAATTGGGGAAGCAGACCCACTGAAATTAGCAAATAGGAGAATCTTTTGTGCAGTCACGTTACAACCCCGCCGAGATAGAGGAAAAGTGGCAACAAATTTGGACAGATGGGGGCTTAGATCGTACCCCCACAGAGACTAACAAGCCGAAATTCTATGCCCTGTCCATGTTCCCCTATCCGTCGGGCAACCTGCACATGGGTCACGTTCGCAACTATACTATTACTGATGTTATTGCCAGAGTGCGCCGGATGCAGGGCTATCGAGTACTGCACCCAATGGGTTGGGATGCCTTTGGTTTGCCTGCGGAAAATGCCGCGATCGCTCGTGGCGTTCATCCAGCCAAGTGGACTTATCAGAATATCACCCAGATGCAGTCTGAGTTAAAAAGCTTGGGACTTTCCTACGATTGGAACTGCGAACTCGCCACCTGTTCCCCCGACTATTACAAGTGGACACAGTGGATTTTCTTGCAGTTTCTCCAGGCCGGATTGGCGTACCAGAAAGAAGCAGCCGTGAACTGGGACCCCATCGACCAGACAGTTTTGGCCAACGAGCAAGTGGATAGCGAAGGCCGCTCTTGGCGTTCTGGTGCTAAAGTGGAGCGCAAAATGTTGCGCCAATGGTTCCTCAAAATTACCGACTATGCCGAAGAATTACTCAACGACCTCGATAAGTTAACAGGTTGGCCGGAACGGGTCAAGTTGATGCAAGCCAACTGGATTGGTAAATCCGTCGGTGCCTATTTGGAATTTCCGATTATCGGGTTGGATGAAAAAATTGGTGTGTTTACCACTCGCCCTGATACGGTGTATGGGGTAACCTATGTGGTCTTAGCACCAGAACATCCGTTAACCCCAAAAGTTACCTCACCCCAACAGCAAGCAGCTGTTGAGGCTTTCATTCAAGAGGTAACCAGCGAAAGTGAACTGGAACGGACAGCGGAAGATAAACCGAAGCGCGGTATTCCTACAGGTGGTAAGGCGATTAATCCCTTTACCGGAGAAGAGATCCCCATTTTGATTGCTGATTATGTCCTGTACGAGTATGGTACAGGTGCAGTAATGGGCGTACCAGCTCACGATACTAGGGATTTCAAGTTTGCTCAAGAAAAACAATTACCCATCAAAGTAGTCATCGTACCTCCAGGGGAGAATACAGAAGAGACGCCCGTACTGGAGGCAGCTTATACTGACCCCGGCATAATGGTGAATTCTGACTCCTTTAACGGCATGGAGTCCACGGCAGGAAAACAAGCCGTTATTGAATACGCAGAAAAACAGGGATACGGAAAAGCCCGAATGCAGTATCGCCTGCGGGATTGGTTAATCTCGCGGCAGCGGTACTGGGGTGCGCCCATTCCAGCCATCCACTGCCCGAAATGCGGTATTGTCCCAGTTCCGGAAGCTGACTTGCCAGTGCTGTTGCCAGAAGATGTGGACTTAACCGGAGGTAGGGTTGCTTCCTTATCCCAACTGGAGGGTTGGGCGAAGGTGCCTTGTCCTAGTTGCGGCACGGCAGCAAAACGGGAAACCGATACGATGGATACATTTATCGATTCGTCTTGGTATTTCCTCCGCTTCACAGATGCCAAAAACTCGTCCCAAGTCTTTGACCCCACCAAGACTAATGATTGGATGCCTGTAGATCAGTATGTCGGTGGCATCGAACATGCGATTTTGCACCTATTGTATTCTCGCTTCTTCACTAAAGTTTTGCGCGATCGCGGCTTGCTCAACTTTGACGAACCGTTCCAGCGCTTGTTGACTCAGGGCATGGTTCAGGGATTGACCTATATTAATCCCACCACTGGGAAATACATTCCTTCCGCGTTAGTCAACCCTACCGATCCCAAAGACCCCGAAAGTGGGGAAGTGTTAGAAGTTTCCTACAAAACGATGTCGAAGTCTAAGTATAACGGCGTCGCACCGGAGGAAGTGATTAACAAGTACGGGGCAGATACGGCGCGGATGTTTATTTTATTCAAAGCACCGCCGGAAAAAGACCTGGAATGGGATGATGCAGATGTAGAAGGACAGTTCCGCTTCCTCAACCGCGTCTGGCGTTTGGTGACTGAGTTTGCCGAACAACCTCACCGTTCTATTACACTACCATCCCAGCTCAGCAAACCCGAAAAAGACTTGCGCCGAGCTATTCATACAGCTATTGATGCCGTCACGAAGGATTTAGAGGGTGAGTACCAATTCAATACTGCTGTCTCAGAATTAATGAAACTGAGTAACGCCCTTACTGAAGCAGAATGTAAAGACTCACCCGTTTATGCCGAAGGGATGGAAACCCTGATCCGGCTTTTAGCTCCCTTCGCACCTCACATTGCCGAAGAATTCTGGCAGATAACGGGCCACGGGGAGTCGGTACACACCCAAGCTTGGCCTCAAGCTGACCCCACTGCCTTAGTGGCAGATGAAATTACCCTAGTCATTCAAATTATGGGCAAAACCCGTGGAACAATTCAAGTCCCAGCTGATTCAGATAAACCAGCCTTGGAGGAATATGCTAAGCAATCGGAGGTAGCTGTTCGTTATATTGAGGGTAAGGAGATTAAAAAGGTAATTGTCGTACCCGGCAAGCTGGTAAATTTTGTGGTGGGTTGAACCAGCTGTAGGTAATGGGTAATGGGTAAT
>DNXU01000347.1:24948-28262 GCA_003505715.1 Cyanobacteria bacterium UBA8803
GGGACTGCCAAAAAATAAATTATCCAGTCAATTAGGGCGAGTCAAGTTATACTGTCGGCTAGCGCTACTATATTGAAACAGCGACTTGCCCCTACAGTTGGATACTTTTTATTTAGGAGTCCCTAAAGAGCAAAAACCAAAATTATCAACTCCTGAACTTCTGTATTCTTATTTTTAAGGATTGTTACTCGTGAAACTTCGGTGGTTACTTCCCAGTTTTCTGGGCTTTTTTTTGCTGTCCTCTCCTGCGGAAGCAGCAAGATTGCTATCCTGGCGTTTTGATGCCAACCAAAATCGACTTGTCTTTAGTACAGACGTAGGGGTTCAACCCAGAGCGCAAATCGTTCTCAATCCCACTCGCCTAGTGATTGATTTACCCGGTATCAACTTGGCCCAGTCCCAAATGGAGCAACTGGTGGGAGGGGCAATTCGTGCGGTACGGGTAGGACAATTCGATACCTACACCACCCGTCTAGTAATTGAATTAAATCCTGGCTATACCATTAATCCCCAACAAGTACTATTTCAGGGAGTTTCTCCCAGCCAGTGGCTAGTGCAATTACCGCCGCCGCAACGAGTGGTACAGCTACCCAATCCCACCCCCCTACCACCCCAAAATCCGGTCTTGCCTCCTGCTACTGGCAATCCTCCAGTGAATTTTCCCCGCGTTCCTAATCGGCGTCTAGTGGTGATGATCGATCCGGGACATGGTGGTAAAGATCCTGGAGCTATTGGGCGAAATGGACTGCAAGAAAAAGACGTTATCCTGCCCATTGCCCAGCAGGTAGGAGCAATTTTACAGCAACAAGGAATCCAAGTGATTCTAACACGAAATAGCGATTATTTCGTAGATTTAGCACCGCGAGTAGAAATGGCCAAACAAGCTAATGCTGACCTGTTCGTCAGTATTCATGCTAATGCTATCGAGCGTCGTCCCGATGTTAATGGGTTGGAAACTTATTATTACGATAGCGGTCTACGTCTGGCTCAAACTATTCACAGTAATATTTTGCAAAGTATTGATATTAGAGATCGGGGAGTACGAAAAGCCAGATTTTACGTACTGCGAAATAATCCCATGCCCGCCGTGCTAGTCGAAGTAGGATTTGTGACAGGAACCCAAGATCAACCCCGATTAGCAACTCCTCAATACCAAAACCAAATGGCAGGTGCGATCGCTCGCGGTATCTTGCAGTACGTTCAGCAGAACTTCTAGCTCCTAGAGGCACTTGGAGTGGTCGAATTATGCTCCAAGTGCCCTGGCGTTGGCGTACCCAGGCTCTTATACTTCAGTTTATCGATAGGCTTTTAGTAGTTTAGGTCTTGCCTTTCTCCTTAGGCTATGAGATGATTGTCACTATCCTAAAAATACGATATGTCTAGCGATTTACCGTAGATTGATAACTGGACACCTGATGGAATGACTAAAGCCAGACCGATTTCTGGGTTTTTGACTTTATGCCCAGAGAGAACCTCTTGATCAAGGAGAAGCGTTTAATGAGCGCAGCACTGACTAACCTGACTGAATTTCAACTAACACAAAGGCTCGATTCAGGGAAAGCGTTGAGGATAGGCACAAAGTTACTGCCTTCCGTATGTCGGTGTTGCCAGTTTTACAAGTTTCAGGGACACAGCGGTGGTTATTGCCAGCAACTAGGAGTCCCAGTTCGTAGTGCTTGGCGTTCCTGTTCTCTAGCACTTCCACCTTTTGCACCGTCTTGGGAAGGGCCTTGAGAATCAAACAGCGAGTCAGTCATTGCATGTTTTGATTTCGGCGGTATCAACAGCATGACTATTTTGACGATGACAAACCAATTAATTTAAGGACAATCCGACTACTTTCCTGTAGCAGGCTAACTTTCGCTCCCATCTTAAACACAACTTACGCTAGGGCGATCGCTCTAGCGTAATTCCTGACTTGGATAAACTCGGTATGACAGCCTTTCCCTCTTCACCAAATCAGTATACTGATAGCACACAAAAAATTTTTGCTCGTCGTTCTTTCCTGCCTCTCAAGAATGATTCCCTCTGGCTTATTAAAACTGGAGTAGTCCGTACCATAACCTTTGAGGAAGACGGAACTTCGAGAACTCTAGGATTATGGGGAAATGGGGATATTGTTGGCAAAGCTTTATCCCTATCTTGCTCTTATCAAATTGAATGCCTGACCAGAGTCACAACAACCCTACTGCCTCAACACAGTTGGCATCAAGCTACTGAGGCCATGATGCGCCATATTCAGCATTATGGGAAGTTAATTGAGATCCTCCAAACTAGACAAGGTGAATCATCCCTCTTTCAACTGTTAGTTTGGTTGAGCAACCGATTTGGTCAACCAGTTGAGCAAGGACAATTGATTGATTTGGGCTTAACCCATCAAGATATTGCTGACATTATAGGGTTAACCAGAGTGACAGTTACACGTATGCTTAATACCCTTGAAAAGCAGGGTATAATTGAGCGCCTCCCCGGCAAATCTATTGTTCTTCACGAGCAAAACCCCTTCTGGTACTACGAAATCTAAGGCCATTTACATTACGAAACAGATGTATTTTCAGTAACAATGACGATTTTAACCAACAAAGCTTGGCAACTTTGAAAAATTAAAGGAATTGCACTGACCAGAATTAGCCCTGCGACAAATAAACTAATCGCACCATCTGCCCAGATCCAATCCAGTGCCCAAACCGCGATCGCTCCTAGAATAACCCCAATCGAACTTGCCGCATCGGCAAGGACATGCAGGAAAGCTCCCCTCAAGTTGAGGTCGTGATCGCTATCTTTGTGCAGCAGCAGGATATTAACGCTATTGACCCCAAACCCAACAGTAGCTGTCGCCAACATCGGCAAACTCAGAATTTCAACACCAGGAGACTGTAACCGCTCAAGCGCTTCCCAACCAATCCACAGGGCAATAATTACCAAAACTAACCCATTGCACAGCGCTGCCACCAATTCCACCCAATGGTTTCCTGAGGCAATATTACTAGGATTGCCTCGTCGCGCTATCCAAGTTGCCAGCAAGGCCAATCCTAAAGCAAAACAGTCAGACGCCATGTGGCCTGCATCGGCCAGTAGCGCTAGACTATGACTGAAGTGCCCTGCGCCTAGCTCTACCACAGAAAAACTGCCAATCAGAACCAAAGCCATAACCAGCACCCTCATTTTACTGGCTGGTTGGGATGAGAGATTGCTAGGGTTTGAGTGATGGGTACAGGAATCAGAATGATGATGCATGTATTTTCTTTTTTATCAACTTCCAAGGCCGTTAGCGCTCAACTATTAATAGGGTGCGTTACGCTGTGCTAACGCAC
>DNXU01000360.1 GCA_003505715.1 Cyanobacteria bacterium UBA8803
CATCCCCCATCCCTCATCCCTCATCCCTCTTCCTCATCCCTCATCCCTCATCCTTCATCCCTCATCCCTCATTTCAACTGAGCCAAATTAAATAGGCTCCCCAAAAAGCAGCTGCAAGAGCCAGAAGGGTAAGCCAGATGGGATATTGAGCGTGGCTCATTTTGCCCCCTGGGGTGCGTAGGGTTTCCATATCAATCCAGGGCGTTGCCCCCCGGCGCAACCAGCCGGAAAGAGTTACTTGCTGACCTACTAAATCGCTGGGACGATTCCGGCATAGTAGCAGGTTACCGAAAGGTCCTAAATAGGAAAAGAAGTGAAGTTTTACTAAGCCTGTGGCAGTTTGCAACACTAAATCCTGACCCAGCCAGTTGAGAAGACCGCGACGCCCTAGGAGTTTGCCTGTTAACTGAACTGGCAAACTGTCAGGGGGTAGGGCATGGGAGTTACCAAACAATTCTCCTAAGTTGGGTTGGGTGCGTACTTTGGGCGGCTTGATATCGGGAAAGTAACCATTAATCGAGACCAATATACTCAGACTAAAGGCAATCAGGACACAAGCGTCAAGAAAGGGGTCAGCATTGTGCAGCCAGATCAGCCGCCAAAAGTTTAGCCAGTCACTAATAATGCCAATTAGCCAAAGCAGAACTCTCAGGAGAATGCCCAGTATTAATCCAGACAGGAGGGCACTTTGCGCTAAGGGTAATGCTTTAGGACTTTTCTGTAGTTTGGACAGCCGTGCAGCATTATTGCGAATGGGTGGCACAGGGGTGGGCAAATCGAGTTCGGTGCCTAGAGTCCAGTGGTGGGCGTAGCGATCGCACAAATGCAAGCGCTCGCCCAGAAGGGGATGGGAAGCAGTAACGATTAACCAGTCTCGGTAAGGGTTGGTACAATCCCACTGCAAAACTGCTTCAAAGGAAGTCTGGGGCGAACAGCTGCTCAGGGGTAGTGCTTGTTGGTATCCTACGGGTAGCAATAGGTCGAAGCTTTCTAAAAGTGCGCTGGTTTGGCTGGAATTTTGGATGTCTTCAGTTATTCCCAGCCCGATTTTCAAGAGGGCACGAGTCAGCGCGTTGGGATTGCCAGTAGTTTCTATGGCAATGCGATCGCTATAGTAAATTCTCACCCTGGACAACCACAGCATAGGCCAGCGCAGTAGCCAGTAGGTGGCGTAACTTACTGCTGCGATCGCACTACTAATACCCAATACTAGGGGCGGTAAAACTCGCTCCAAAGCTGGGAATTTGCCTTTGCTGCTATTGGCCAAAGATTCTCCGGCTTGAGCAACTTGCCAATAAATAAGATAAGGGATTTGAATCGCTAACGTCCCCAAAGACATTAAGATAAAATCCTTGTTGACGATATGTCCCAGTTGTCCGGTGTAAATTGTGGCAATTTCGTCATCGGCTAGCTGTGCCAACAAGCCCTCACTCACCACAATTCGTGCCGTTCGGGGTAGATTGCCATAGGTTATGGCTATGGGCGCGTCGGTGGGGACAATACCTAAGGTCGGTATGGGGAAGCGTCGTTGGCGGCAAAAACGTTGTAGTACTTTCGCTGCTTCTGGAGAACGGGAGGCAAGCTGCATCAAGGATAAGGGTTGCAGACCGTGAAACTGCCTCAACAATACATCCATTAACCAGGGAGCTGTAACCAGTAAAAGGCCGAGAACGACCCAGAGCGTAGGTGTGGGGTCGCGGTAGAACAGCTGCAATGGTTGTACAAGAGGCAACTTGACCAAGATGAGGTTGGTGGTTGCCATTAGGAACCGCACCCAGAAACGCAGCAACCAAAAAAAGGCGATCGCACTAATAACTGCCGCTAACCCTAGGCGTAGTAATTTGGGAGATTTGAGCGGCTGCCAGCGCTCAGCGCGTCCCCGGTTGCGCAATCTAGGACGATGGGCAAACAGGGAGGGAGCGGAGGGAGCAGAGTAGGGAATGGGCAGTTGGGATCTATTAGATGGAGTAGGGGTTTCTCGATTAGAAATGGGGCGTTCTGACCGAGTTTGAGATGCATCTACTCCTGAAAACAGGCGCTTGGCCGAACTCACCAACCGCTGTTTAATGGTGGAGGGTGTTGTCTGTTGGGGTGTTTGGGGTTGGGCTGTAGTTTGGTTAAAGGGCACAAATCCAGTGGGATCTGATGCCACACCATCGGGCGACGAACTGTCTAAAGGGACAAACCCTGTATGGTCTTGGCTGGCTGGAAACTCAGCAGTTAAGTTGGCGAGCGTATTGACTGCCCATTCTTTAATCTTGGGATTAGGGTCTTCAGTCAGCCGTTGACAAAGGGTGATCGCATGAGTGGCATTGCCACTGTTGCGGTAAGCCGTAACTAGACCCATGGCTGCCTGTGAGACTAGGGTTTCATCTAGCTCGATTTCACAGACGCCTTCAAGGTGAGCGATCGCCAAGGAGTAATCGCCCTGTTCTAGAGCAGCCATACCAGCATCAAGGGAAGGATTGGGAACAGATGCCATAATCTTTTTCTACCCTGATCCTTTAAAGAGACAATACCCCTCCCAGTCTAAAGTAGGGGCTAGAAGGTGTTCATTAAAGTTCCCTGGGATTGGCTAAGACCAGCCTTATTTCCGTAAATTTACGGAAACTTCACAGAAAGATTCCGTAAACTTGATGATTCCTTTACAATAACCAGTTCATCTTCCTAGAGCCTTTGGATATACTCCTATAGAGTGACTGTTCAGGTTGCCTACCAAAATTTTGATGGTAAGCCCATCTATTGTTATCGGCTAGCACCCCAGAATTGGCAAGTTTGTCAGATTGCTGTGGAATAAATTCCTGTCTAAAGCTGATGGCGTTTTAGATTGTCGAGTTTTGCTTAGGAGTTCAGTTCAAACTCCTCCTAGAAGGGTTTTTATGGCTTAAATAGCGCAATTAACCCCAATTGGTGTGCATTTTGTTTTTAATCTTTACACTTCAGAAGCGGTAATTGAATAATTCCATAGAAGTTGAATCTTGTAAGAGGTGCTGAGATGCCCAATATTGCAAATCAATTAATCCTTAAGCTGGCTACTCTATCAGCTATTCTGACTTATTTTTCCTTCAAAACTACCTCAGTATTAGCCTTTACCCTTAATGGTAATACTGTCCAAGACATCACTGCCGCAGACATTGGCAAATCATTTACTGTGTCCTTTGGGGGGCAGATAAATGGTATAAATCAAGAAGGTCTGTCTTCTCAGTCAATATTTAAAATATCAGGATTTCAAACTGTAAATAAAGTTATTGACGGTGTCACCAAGCAAGTTAATCAGGTAACCTTGGACATTATTCTAGGTAATACATCAAGCAGCAATATTTTATCGAGTAGAACATCAGCTCTAGGATTCAATGTCAGCAATCCTTTATTAGGTGCCACTATTCAGGAAATTGAGGCTAATACAAAACCACTATTTGCCAACGCTAGTTTAAATAGTAAATTATTTAACGGCAGTGATGCCAATGTTAACTTATGCTTCAGCGATAATAATAACTGTAGGGGTGGAAAGAGCGGTGGAGTTACAAATGGGAATTCAGGTAGTTTCTCAACATCATTTTATGTAGATAGTTCAGTGAAAAAGATTTCCCTGAGCAACTTCGGCGTGCGTTATCAGAGCATTGATTTTGCAAATACGAAAACCAAGGAGGATGAAAGCGGCACGGGTTACTCAGTAGAGGTTGCGCCTAAGGGGAGTTACACCTGGATTGGCTCTCAAGATTCCCATCTCTGGTGATTATGCCGTCAGGTACATGTAAAGGCTCTAGAGTAGGGATTAACTTAAGCATTAGGAAGCCGTGGAGAATCCGAGGATAGGATTGCTGCCACTCCCATACGAGTTGCCGCTCCCGGTAACCAGGTTCCCAAACCTGCAAAGGACATACCTGGCATGTCATCCCAGACTGAAGAATTCACAATTGGCGTAGAAGAAGAATATCAAATTATCAACCCAGTGAATCGCGAGCTGCATTCGCGTGTGGAATATATTCTCCCGAAAGCTCAGAAAGTACTGGGAAAAGAGGTGCAGCCGGAAGCCCAGCGATCGCAGATCGAAATTGGTACGCCCATCTGCCGAACCCTGACGGAGGTGCGCTCGGAACTCGTCCGGTTACGGCGCGAAGTGATTGCGGCTGCGGCAAAAGACGGTAACCAAATCGCTGCCGCCGGAACCCACCCCTTCTCCCACTGGGAGGAGCAGCAACTCACGCCTAAAGAACGTTACTTGGGGCTAATGCAAGATTATCAACAACTGACCCGAGAGCTGGTCATCTTTGGTTGTCATGTCCATGTGGGGATTAGCGATCGCGAGTTAGCCATTTACATCATGAATCGTGCCCGCGTTTGGTTAGCACCTCTGCTGGCACTAGCAGCGTCTTCGCCCTTCTGGTTAGGTACGGATACAGGCTATGCCAGTTATCGGACTGAAATTTGGACTCGATGGCCCCTATCCGGTTCACCACTCCTGTTTGAGTCATTAGCTGAGTACGAAAGGCTTGTACAAGCTTTGGTGGCAACAAAAAGTATAGAGGACGCGACCAAGATTTACTGGGACGTGCGTTTGTCAGAACGGTTCCCAACCCTTGAGTTTCGCATCACAGATGTGTGTCAGACGGTGGATGAAGCGGTGATGATTGCCGGACTGGTGCGGGCTTTGGTGCGAACCTGTTACCAACAAGCGATGCGGGATGAACCGTTTCCCGCCGTCCGCCACGAACTCATACGTACTTCTCACTGGCGTGCCGCCCGCTATGGATTAGAAGAGGATTTAATCGACGTGGGTTTGATGAAAGCCGTGCCAGCGCGTGAGCTAGTTGAGAGTTTCCTCGCCTTCTTGCGTCCATCCTTGGAAGAATATGGCGAATGGGAAGAGATATCCTCTCTGGTACATGAAACCATGCAGCGTGGAACGGGCGCAACCAGGCAGCGAGAAGTTTACCAGCGCACGGGGCGTTTAGAGGATGTCGTCGATTTAATCGTCCAAGACACAGCAAAAGGGATAGCTTCAGTATAAGTAGGAAGGCAGAGGGTTGAAGGGTCTTGGTGTACGCAGTTCATGAGGGGCTACTGAGGGGAAATAAATTTATGCTAGTTCACATCATCGCGGATTATGGCTTTGGCGACCTCGCCTTCGCGGAAGTCGTGCAGCGCATCAAACTCCATCTACCGGATGCTGAGCCGATACTCACACCTGTGCCAGCATTTGCTACTCTGGCCGCAGGATTTTGTATCGCTCAGTTAGGCTTGCATGATGCCCCTGCCGGAACGATCATTTACCATAATGTTGCCCCGCGAGCAGATGACGAACAGGCTCGTGTTGGGAATGCGGGTGAGCGTTTGGCTTTCGCACGCCTACCTACAGGAGTGCGCGTTATTGGCGTTAATGCAGGTTATGCCTTTTCCTTTGTGCGAGATCTAGCTGTTGAGTTGCGGTGGGCGGCTGTAGCAGCTGAAGGCTCGCAGTTTCGCTCTCGGGACTTGTTTCCGGAAGCAGCAGGCGCGATCGCCTTGGGACAACCGGAAGCTTTAGGTGATTTGATTTCCCCCGATCTTATACCCGACGTACCACCAAACTGTATTGCCTATATTGACGGTTACGGCAACTTAAAAACTACTATTAAATATGATGCTAGCAAAGCAGACCACGGCCACCCTGTTAGTTTACAGATTGGCGAGAACGCACGGGAAGCGATCGCCAGCGATGGCAGTTTTGCCGTGGAATCAGGGCAGTTAGCCTTTGCGCCTGGTAGCAGTGGCTGGACAGATGTCACAGGGGAGCCACTGCGCTGGATGGAAGTTTTCCTACGCGGTGGTAATGCTTGGGAATTATTTGGTTGTCCAGCGATCGGTACGGCTATAACCCACCTTCCGCATCCTGTACTGTCACAATCGGTTTT
>DNXU01000083.1:0-5547 GCA_003505715.1 Cyanobacteria bacterium UBA8803
TATTGGGCAAATTCCAGCTTATTCTACCATTCGCTATCGCATCTTAAGTCTCCCTCGCCCCCTCACTCCCTCACCCCCTCTTCACTCTACCTAAGGGGCATAATACTTTGGGTGGTTGCCCCAAACCCCCAGCACCGTCTTACTCTAGATGGGGAAGAAGAAATTAACTGGCATGAATGACAGCAAAGCCCCTATTCATCGACTGGGTTGGTCGCTAGAGGAGCGAGATCCCCAAACTATTGAATTATTAATGCCTCTGTGGGCATGGTTTTATCATTATTACTTTCGGGTGAAAACAGATGGCTGGCACCACATTCCAGACAATGGCCAAGTCCTGCTGGTTGGTTCCCACAATGGCGGGCTGGCTGCTCCTGATATGTTAATGATGATGTATGACTGGTTTCGGCGGTTTGGTACAGAGCGTTTGGCGTATGGCCTGATGCATTCCCACGTTTGGAAGGTTTCTCCAGTACTAGCACAGCTAGCCGCCAAGACTGGAGCAGTTATTGCTCATCCTAGAATGGCGATCGCAGCTTTGGACAAAGGAGCCAGTCTCCTTGTCTACCCAGGGGGAGCGCAAGACGTATTTCGCCCCCATCACCTGCGCTATAAAATTCACTTTGCAGGGCGTCAGGGGTTTATTAAGCTAGCGCTGCGGGCAAGCGTACCGCTCGTGCCAGTCATTTCCTGTGGCGCTCACGATACGCTGATTGTTCTGGCTGACTTCTACGAACAGGCACGGCAACTGCACGAGCGAGGGATACTACCGTGGTTATTTGGCGTCGATCCAGAAGTCTTCCCAATTTACCTGGGCCTACCTTGGGGATTAGGAATTGGGCCTCTACCTAATATTCCTTTGCCCGTACCCATCCACACTCGCGTTTGTCCGCCGATCGTCTTTGAACGCTACGGTGCCTCGGCAGCCAGCGATCGCGATTATGTTAAGGCTTGCTATGAAAAAGTCTGTACTCAGATGCAAGGGGAGTTAGATCGTTTAGTAAGTGAAGTCGAACAACTGAATACCCGCTCATAATGCAAGAAGGCAGGTGTGTTTAACCCTACGCTCCCCCACTCCCTCACCCCCACACTCCCTCATCCCTCTAAAAATGTGGCTCAAAACCCAAAAGTTCGCTCCAACCTTCGGAATTTAATTGTCCTGTTGTTAGTCTTAGGCATATTTTTTCGGTTTTATAACCTAGACCGAAAAGTTTACTGGTACGACGAGACCATGACCTCGATGCGGATTTCCGGTTACACTCAGGCGCAAGTCTTGGCGGAAGTTTACAACGGGCGCGTCATTAGCGTCAAAGACCTGCTAGACCAGTACCAGTATCCCAATCCCCACAAAAACCTCTACGATACCATTGACGCCCTAGCTGGTAACCCGGAACATTCACCTCTGTATTACCTGATGGCACGGTTCTGGCTACAGACCTTTGGTAATTCAGTAGCAACTATTCGATTATTGTCAGCATTGATTAGCCTGTTTGCCCTACCCTGTGCGTACTGGCTGTGCCTAGAACTGTTCGGCTCGGCTACCGTAGGGTGGAGTGCTGTTGTATTAATAGCCATTTCCCCCTTCCACGTCCTATACGCCCAAGAAGCGCGGGAATACGGTCTGTGGACGGTCACTATTTTACTTTCTAGCGCGGCACTGCTGCGAGCCATGCGCCTCAAAACTTTGTCGAGTTGGGTCATTTACAGTCTTAGCGTAGCGCTGGGACTTTACGCTCACCCGTTTTCTGGATTCATCTCCATCGGACATGGTATTTACGTTCTAATTACTGAGAAATTGAGCTGGACTCAGCGGCTGGTTGGTTATTTACTGTCTTCACTATTGGGAGTAATACTCTTCATACCCTGGCTGGCGATCGTGATTGCTCATTTCCCGAAGTTTGTTGCCAATACAGCCTCAGTAAACTTAAATCGAGAAGGATTTTTGCCACTGTTTTGGGGGCTAAACCTCAGCCGAATTTTCTTCGATGTCAATCAGGGTAGCAGTCCGTTGAGTCCTCTACACTATCTCAGTGCTATCCTAGCTGGGTACGCTCTTTACTATCTTTACCACAAAGCCCCCCCCAACGCTTGGGTATTTATTGTGACTCTTATCGGAGTAACAGGAATGGCCTTAATCGGACCAGACTTAATTTTAGGCGGTCGTCGCTCCAGTATCACCCGTTATGCCATTCCCTCTTATTTAGGTATTCAGATTGCCGTAGCCTATCTCATCGCTATCAAGAATGCTGGGGCAACCTCCCAGACACCAACTTACAAGCCTTGGCGTTATGTAGCGATCGCTCTCGCCTTTAGTGGTATTCTCTCCTGTGCTGTCAGTTCCCAATTCCCAGTTTGGTGGCACAAAAGTCAGAGTAAAAGTAGATACAATCCCCAAGTAGCTCGTGTACTCAATCAAGCCGAACGCTCCCTCACCATCACCGATCAAATTCCTGGTATAGTGCTGTCTTTAAGCCACCTACTGCATCCCGACGTTCACCTGCAACTGGTAGCTAACCAAACTATTCCTGAAATTCCCGAAAGTTTCGCCAACGTATTTTTATATCGACCCTCCCCAGAACTGCAACAGGGACTAACCCAAAAGCCTAATTTAAAACTAACTCCAGAGCCAGATTCTAAATCCTGGCTTTGGCAAGTACAGAAACAAGATTGACAAAAAACTCTGCGTTCCTGGAGCTATACCCTCGGCGCTGACGGGGCGACAACTATAGCTAAAACCCTTGCACAGTCTTATGTGTAGCACATCACCTTGTCAAAAAAATGAGTCTATTTTTTGGCATTATTGACACCCTGATTTCAACGCGGGTAGCTACAAGTCTCATGGAAAAGTTGTTCACCACCAGATTTCTGGACTAATCTTGAAAGAGGTGGGTGTCTTTTTCCAGGATTTGCATGGCTTAAAAAGCATAGCCTGTCTAAGCGATCGTGCATTTTATCCCACCCTTGAGTTTGGCACAAACCATTCCTCGGAGGGGTTATTTAAAAAATCGCGGATTAAATTTAGTAAATTGTTGCATTCACATCCTTTAATCTGGTCTAGCCTCAAGAGAAAATCTTTAGCTGCCAGCTTTAACGCTTGGATAAATTCATCTATCCTACTAACAACGATAGCTGTATTTTTGTAGGATATTTTCACTCCTCCATTTGATGGCTCAAATCTTAGTAAATCTGGTTCTTCCACAATTTCAACAGTAACCTTACTCCCGGTTTGTACTCCTTTGATTCCTGTAATCAAGGCATCGAACCACGAGTCCAAATAAGTAGCTTCCACTTGGATCGTTGTCTGACCGTTGGTAACAGTAATGTCGCCAACTGGGTCTATTGGATCGATTCCTTCTTCTTCATAAAGAGTCCATTCAATTTTCATCGTTTTCACCTCTTCTAAGATGTACCGACCGAAGACCCCCAAGGGAGTTAAGAACTGCTCTGACTCTGACTTGTTGCTCACCTATTGTCACATCCTGCTCGAAGACTTGCCTCCCAGCAGGTGTGCCGATTAAATTTTCTGGACGCATGGCAATTTCTTGACCTAATTTAACTACATCATTAAGCGTTAGGTTGGGATCATATTGTTGAAATTCTGGTAAATGCTTACTAATGTGCTTGAAGTTCTTATTGCTGACATTTTCTGAAGGATTAACAATATGAGTGTTTTCCTTAACGATTGGGTTTTGGGTAGGTAATAGTTAGAGCAGTATCCGAAACTCACACAGGCGATCAAGAATCAGGGCGGTACATCTTGGTTTGAAACTTGCGAACATACGACAGCAGCTCATGGGTACTGGGAAGGCAAGGGACGCAACTCACCCTTTATTGCCGCTTTGATCGACGCTTACGAGCAGGTTAAGGACAAACAACTTGCCTCTTGTTCAGTTTCTCAGGAGGAAGTAGCAACTCCAAAGGCAGAGAATACAGTACCTGCTGTCCAGATTAGCGATCGTGAAGCTGCACCCACTTCACCCCTCGATAAGTATGCAGCGTTTCTGTTTTGATATGATATCATGCAAAGCTGTTGCTAATTGACAGGGAGATAACTTTGCCAATAATTCGTCACTTCTTTAAACAACTCCCTACAGCTCTGATTCTTATTCTTATTGGCAGTTTCTTCCTCTACCTTTACGCTATCTGGTGGGGATTGCCCAGTTTTACAGGTTGGGCAGCTGATGAATTAACACCAGCGATTGTTATCAAAGGCATTGAGCGTAGTTTCTCCAATGGCTGGCGTTATAAGTACCCTCCTTTCCATTTTTACCTATTGACGATTCTCTACTCACCTGTTTTAATCCTCAACTGGCTGAGAATCTTAGATATCCACAGTTTGCCAATACAGACTCTACTGTTTTATATGGGCAGACTGCTGACTGTATTCATGGCAATTTCTCTTATAATTACTGTCTATTTATGCGGCCAAGAAATTTATGAAAAACGAGCGGCTATTTTTACCTCTTTAATTACGGCGTTGCTATTGCCATTTACCTATTATTCTAAGATGATTAACCTGGATATCCCTTACCTCTTTTGGTTTGTGTTATCCTTACTATTCTACGTGCGAATTTTAAAATATCAAAATATCAAAGATTATTTGTTATTCTCAGCTACAGCAGCGATCGCAGTTTGTACCAAAGACCAGGCATACGGCTTCTATCTCTTGACGCCTATTTTTATCCTCTGGCAGCATCACTTATATCTAAAAAGCCAAAACAAAGTTATTACCATCAAAGATTCTATAACTGACCGAAAAATTATTTATTCTCTAGCCTTAGGAATTGGTTTGTTTATAGTTTTACATAATTGGTTTTTCAATTTTGCAGGATTCTTAGGCCATATCAAATTAATTACCTCAGGCAGCCCCAAGATTCGCCCCAGATTTGATAACACATTTATCGAGCATTTAAGTATGCTTTGGCAAAGCTTAATTCATGTAAAATTCTCTTTGGGCTTGCCTATTTTTATAGTATGTAGCTTGGGTTTATTGAAAAGCTGGGTACAAAGAAGGAAACTGTATTTACTGTGGTGCCTTTGGATACCCGCGATCTCTTATTACTTGTTCTTTATAAGTGTAGTTTTATACAATGATGTACGTTATTTGCTTCCGAGCTGTATAGTACTAGCATTTTTTGGTGGGAAATTTATCGCTGATTTCTCGAACCCAGCTCAAAGGTTATTCAAATTAAAATCAGCTTTGATTAGTATTGTATTTATTTATACGTTATTGTATGCCTCTTCAGTTAACGTTCTCATGCACCATGACTCAAGATATTATGTAGAGAAATGGATGGTAAGTAACATAGATAAAAAAGCTTTTATTTTCGGAGCTGGAGATGTAAAATTTTTGCCACGATTGCATGAATTTAATGCTGAAGCTAATAAGCGTCCATCGGTTGATTTAGTAGAGCAGATAAAACCGGAATACATTATTGTCTCCAAACCTTATGACGGGCGTAAATTTGAAACGGGAACTAAGGAACGTGAATTCTTTTCCAAATTAGAGAATAACGAACTAAATTATCATTTAGCCCTTAAGTATAAATT
>DNXU01000083.1:5675-7001 GCA_003505715.1 Cyanobacteria bacterium UBA8803
AGATCCCCGGCTTTTTAGAAAAGTTGGGGATCTAAACCAACTAAATCTCAACCCTCATCTATGTGGATATCTTCCCTACACCAAGCTACTCATCAGTCCAGCTATCGAATTAGGTTTTGGTTTAGCCTGAGCTTAATATTTGCTGCCCTTTATGGCTTATTAGCACTACAGCAAGCCTTTAGTAGCGAGTACATCATCCAGGACGATGCGCGGCAGCACGTATTTTGGATGCGACGGTTTTTAGACTCGTCCTTATTTCCCGACGATCTCCTCGCCGATTATTTCCAATCCGTTGCCCCTCTGGGATACAGCACTATTTATAAAATAATGGCAGCGGTGGGAATTGACCCAGTTAGTTTCAGTAAAATCATCCCCTTGTTGCTAGGTCTGGTGATGACAGGTTACTGTTTTGGCATCTCCATGGAGTTGTTCCCCATCCCCCTAGCAGGATTTATCGCTTCATTGCTGCTCAATCAAAATCTGTGGATGCAGGACGGTTTGATATCGGGGACACCAAAAGCCTTTGTGCTTCCTATTATGCTGGCATTTTTGTATTATTTATTGCGGCGATCGCTTTTGGGAGTCGGGATGGCGATCGCATTTTTAGGCTTGTTCTATCCCTCCTTAGTTTTCGTCTGTGGGGCACTTTTAATCCTACAACTGGGGAAATTTGATCGGGGATGGCCTTATCTGTCCCAAAATCGCCGCGATTATAGTTTCTGCCTCACTAGCTTGGGTGTAGCGTTTGTGATACTCTTACCCTATGCTCTAAGTTCTTCCGAATTCAGCCCCGTCCTCACAGCGACCCAAGCTAGAGCCTTACCGGAATTCTTACCCCAAGGACGCATTCGCTTTTTTGTTGACGATCCTTGGTCATTCTGGTTGCACGGGCGTAGCGGAATTGGACTGGCAGCAGCTTTAACACCTCCCCTCATCTACAGTGGCTTGCTTTTGCCCATTCTGCTCAACTATCCAACTCGCTTTCCTCTCACCAAGCAGGTAACGGGTAAGATCATCGTTTTACCTCAACTTTTACTAGCTTCTGGTTTAATATTTCTTGCCGCCCACGCCTTGCTTTTCAAACTCCATCTCCCCAGCCGCTACACCCAGCATAGCTTGCGGATTGTCGTAGCTCTAGCTGCCGGAATTGTACTGAGTGTCATTATTGATACTGCTTTCTCGGTGGTGAGAAGAGTGAGGGAGGAGTTTTCCCACAAGTTAGGCCAAAGCCCCCCTAGCCCCCCAAATCTGGGGGGAACCGGAATTTCCTCTTCCTGTTCTTCCCCTTTAGACCAAAGCCCCCCTAGCTCCCCAAATCTGGGGGGA
>DNXU01000052.1:0-1020 GCA_003505715.1 Cyanobacteria bacterium UBA8803
ATGGTTAATCAACCAGACATGATTATGAGGAGGATTTTTAGCTCGCCACACCTTTTACGGAGTTCAAGAGGCAGGTGCTTTTTTGGCTAGGGCAATGCTAATTGAACCGCAAACTACTAAAATTGCTCCTAATAAGCCCAACCCTGTCCAGTGTTCTGGAGCAATTAAGGTAGGAATAAAGCGGGATGCTGTCCAAACTAAACTCAGCGTTACGAGGGGAGTCAGCGCTAATACTGCACTAACTTGGGAAGCTTCCCAATGTTCTAACGCTTCGGCAAAGGCTCCGTAAGCCATGAGGGTATTCAAGCCGCAAAACACTAAAAGACCTAAATGTAAAGAGTTTAAGGTCAAGATGGGGTGGGGTGTGGCTAGGGGAGTGAATAAGAGGGTACAACCACCATAAATTACTAGCATGATGGTGGAAGAGGGCAGTTTTTGTAAAAGTTGCTTCTGAGCTAAGGCATAGATCGCCCAAACAATTGCTGCTACTACGATCAGACTATTGCCGATTAAATAAGTACTGGCAGCAGCGAGTACGGTCTTGAGTTGTGCGTGAAAAAACAAAGTAAACCCTAGAGCCAGAATACCCAAGCCGCACCATTGCCCAGTAGTGTAGCGTTCTTTAAAAACTACCAGACCTCCTAAGCCTAACAAAACTGGGGCTAGCTGAATCAATACCTGCGCGTTGGTGGGAGAAGTGTGGTTCAATCCTTGCAAGTAAAATAAATAATTCAGCCCCAAAAATACGGTAGCGATCGCTAGCAGTCCTAGGGAAGTAGAGCGCAGTTGTTGTAATGAAGGCAGTTGCTGTCGTGCAGCTAAGTAAGCTGCCAGCAAGCCAAAAGCGATCGCAAAGCGAAACCAAGTCAGGGTGTAGACATCCAGCACCTGAAGCATTACTGTCAAAGCTAGGGGTAGAATTCCCCATAAAAAAACAGTTATCAGTGATAGAGTTAGCCCTAAACGCCAGCGGCCAGAAGTTTTATGAAGTAGCATTTTTGAAGGATGAGGGATGAGGGA
>DNXU01000052.1:1061-2343 GCA_003505715.1 Cyanobacteria bacterium UBA8803
TTATTTTTTGGCAGTCCCTAAAAGAAATCTGGCATCCAGGGGTGTGAGGTAGAAAATAGTTGTTTTGCCCTTAGTAAGGCGTCTGTTGTTGCTTCTAGATGGCCGCTCTTTTGCAATTGGTAAGGGGGAAATAAGCCAGTATAAAGGGGAACTAAACTGCGGATATCTAATTGCAAGGCTCCATTGCCACCTTTGGCTACCTCACCTCGCCCCTGGGAGACTTTTAAGATAAATTTGCCGTTATTCTGGGGGAGCAAATCATCTCGCACTTCTAAGTGCAACTCAGTTTCAATTTCGGGAGGATATCCCCGTTTTTCTAGAGCTTTGGGAACGTCAACGATCCGCAGCATCCAGCGTTGTTGGAAATTGAGCTTAGCGGTTTGTTCTGGTAAAAGTAATGTTAAAGAGTCAAGGGGTGAACTAAACCACCGTACCCGATCGATCTGAGAACGATGATCGGCAAAGAATGTCCAAAAACGCCGTAATGCAGCAGGTGTGAGTACTACCCAATCTTTGATGCTAATCATAAAACCGTCAGGTTCTTGTTTTTGAGTAAAGATGGCGTAGCCTTCAGGTTGGTCTTCTGTACCGATCAGATAGGCATAAATTGCCTGTTCTTTTGCTGGTTCTACCACTCTCTCCCAAATACCCTGATGCCGAGCTAAATGACCGTTGGTTGATTGAGCTTGTTGGTCATAAATATCTTGAAATGTTGCATAATGCACAGGTGTTACTCTGGTCATGGGCAGGTGGCGATCGCACAGGTGAATACTCGCTGCCGGAATTTCCCAACGGCAGTAACTTCCCCCTTGTTCGTATCCCACTTTCCGATAAAGCTTTTGAGTTGCCGGATAAAGAGTTGAAATAGGCACCCCTTGGGTGTGGAGTTCCGCGAGCATCTGTTTTAATAGTTCGTAGGCCGCTCCAGTGCCGCGATATTCTGGAACAATACCAACTGCTGCAATTCCCGCCATGGGTACGGACTGACCGCCATACCATTGCCCCATATAATAAATCCCCAAGCCACCAATCGCTCGCCCGCTAGTTTGGCGCAAATAGCGGAAGTTCTCTTGACCAATAGAGTTCAAGTAAGATGGCCATTAGGTTATTACAGTGCCAAAACACTGAGTCAGGACTTCCCCCATCTGTTGAGCGTCATCTGCACTGGAGACAGTGCCGTAGGAGAACTGAGAGTTCGTATCCACGAGAACACCCTTATACTACAATTTGTTTTTCTATTGTAGTATGATAATGTCTTTTTGGGTAATGGGTAATGGGTAAT
>DNXU01000052.1:2419-4434 GCA_003505715.1 Cyanobacteria bacterium UBA8803
GTAATTGGTAATTGGTAATTGGCGAGATATACCTTGCCCATAAGGTAGAAAGCTTATTTCATCGCAATTAGAGGAAACTATGAACGAAAATTTAGCTGTAACATTGGGGGAACTACAAGCACAGATATATTGGTTACATGATGCAGAAAAATTTACGGAATTAGCTTTAGCCGCCGCTAGTATATATAAAAATCTAGGTTATAAGGAAAAACCCGCAGAAACCGCAGGTCAGTTAATTAGTGAAGCCTATCAATTATGTGATAAGGCCGATTTAGCTGAGCAAATCGGCAATTATAATCAAGAAATCCAGTTTTATGAGGAAGTAAAAAATAAACTGACTGAAGTAGAAACTGTATTGGGTTATCAAATCAGTATCGCTAGACATCAAATGCAGTGGTGGTTGCACTTCCGTCATCAACAAAAACTGCAAATTCTCCGACATCTTTTTTTACAACATCTCAAAGCTGTGGGATGGAGTAACCTAATTACGGCCCTTAAATTGACATATTTTTTAATGGAAATAGGCAGGGTTCACAAACAGCGGGATCTAGAAACAACAAGACACAATGCGATACAATACTGGCAAGAACTCCTGAAAACTAAACCGCAACAGTATCCTTATCTTGGCTGATACCCTCATCGCCGACTAAATCGGAGGAGCAAAACTTAATAACCTACTATGTTAAACCCAACATTACTCTAAGGGTTCAGCAAGTCAACTGAGGCATAGGTTAACTCCATGGAGCTTTCAGGTATGTCTTTGTCTTTAATAAGAAAATCTCGTAGTTGTCTGATTTTTTCCCGATTTTCATTTATAAATTCATTCTTCTGTTGCTCTTCCATATCCTGCCAGTCCTCATAGGTGCTTGTAAGCTCGAATTCGTCCAGATTTATTTCCTTATCAGAAGCATAACCTAGTATTGCCTCTACGAGATCTCGACGAGCATCGGCTACTGCTGATCTCAGCGAGGGATTTAAGAAATCTTCCAATGCTCTTCGCTGATCAGGGAGATTGTACCTAGCATGATATCCAGCAGTATCTGTAAGATTCAGAGTCGATTCGACTATTCCTACACCAATCAAAAAGTGTCTTAATTGATTGTTTTCATATCTACCAGAATGCCAAATTTCATTTGTTGAAGTAAAAACAGCAACATTAGCGTCTGCGCTTATACCTGGTAGTAGTCCACTTGCTCTTTCAAAGTGACCCACCTCTCCATGAATCGTATATCCATGGCAATTGGTGTTAGACTCAGGTTGATTCCCCCAAGGCTTGATTATTTTGTAAGGCTTACTCCTAAATCCCCCTCCGACTTTTTGCATTTCCCTTTCCGCCTCTTCTGGAGAAATTTCCTGTCTTTGAATTACATTTTTCTCTTTTTGGGTTATTGTCTTATCCAATGAGGTTTCCGTAAGGGTGTATTGGGGTAGCTGCTGCGGTGATAAAGGAGATTGCTGCACTGAAGGTGGTGGTGTAGAGGGTGCAAATAGAGGAATATTTGCCGCATTGTAACCAAATCGTTCTGCTCTCTCCAATCTAGTCTGCAAATCAGGCATTTCCTGCTGTGGCTGGACTTTGGGCGCAAAGGGACGAGTTTGTAATATATCTGTTGTTGGTAGTTCAGCAGATCTAGCTTGTACTCCGTTAGCAAACCGACGAATTGCTAAGGGCTTATTGCTGGGAGTAAAAGTGCTGGAATGGGGGGATTTCTTCTGGACGCGATCGCGCCGGTAACCCATGACTACCTCCGCTGTGGGCTGGGGAGTATTTTAATAGTAGTTGGGGAATGGCTAATGATACCCCATCTCTCAAAAATCTTGACAAACTGTTGCAATACCCCTACTCAACTAGTTTTGGGTTATTTGTTGCAGGACAGTCGGTTGAGTAATTTTCTCATATCATGTCCGGTAGCATCTTTCCTTGTATAAAAAGGTTCGTAGTAACCACTTTAGTCGCAGGGCGGGTTTCGGCTGCGCTCAACCCTAGGTTTCGACTTAAGTCTTATCTGCGGGGT
>DNXU01000052.1:4540-5370 GCA_003505715.1 Cyanobacteria bacterium UBA8803
AATCACCAATCACCAATTCCCTTATCGATTTAGCTTGATCGCAATTGGCTGGCAATTGAGGCTCTCTGATGGCTGCGGAGCAGTTGTCGATGCTTCGCATTGGCTGCTGTTGGGTTTAAAAAGTAGGGTTAGGTTTTCCGTATTTTCTGGCACTTCAAACGTTACCTCTCCCCGCCGCTGCTCCCCCGGACTAATTTCACCTGTCGGGCTTTCCACCTCTTCTAATGCTCCTGCCAACAGCGCCACCTCATAAGGATTATTGTTACTATCAATCATTTGAAAGGAAACTACCGAAAGTGTTTTAGGTTCCTTACCCTTATTGGCAATGGTCATATCTACCAAAACCCATTTATGGCCGCGATTTGGTTTAATCACCCCTTTCCCTGGATGCTCCCGCGTGCCGTTAACTGTAAATTGCAAGTCGAGGTTTTGCTCTTTGATCGCAACTGCCTCCCCAATGCTGTGGGTTGATTTTGGAGATGGCGGTATTGCAGGTTTTAAGGCAGTGGATGAAGATGAGCGATCGCTTGCACTTGGAGAAGCTGCATTACTAGATTGAGAACTCTCCGGCACCGACTTGGGGGCAGAACAACCTGTTGTCAGTATGAGTAGGCTCGTGATTGCTGTCCAACCCGTGCAGGTTCTCAATTGTTGGTTCATATTTTATGCTATTTGTTAAATAATTTTGCTTGAGGATTTGGCCTAACTCGCGCTGGCTACCCGACAGCAGTTGAAGATCTAAGATTTATCGACAAGCAATTTGTTCCAGCCTAGGACAGTTTACAGCACAGTCTGCCTATGGTTAGGCCCTCATCCCTCATCCCTCACCC
>DNXU01000052.1:5507-8207 GCA_003505715.1 Cyanobacteria bacterium UBA8803
CCCTCTCCGAGCATCTGCAACTTGTATAAAGCGGCGTACAATCCATTCTGCTGTAATAATTCCTCGTGAGGGCCAGACTCGACTAACTCACCGCGTTTGAGTACTAAAATTCGGTCTACATGGCGGATGGTGGAGAGGCGATGAGCAATAATAATGGCGGTGCGTTCTGTTAGAAGTTGATTTAGCGCTGATTGAATTAAAGCTTCTGTGCCGACATCTAAACTAGCTGTTGCCTCATCTAATACTAAAATTTTCGGGTCGCGAATTGCGGCACGGGCAAAGGCTAGTAATTGCTTTTGTCCTCCAGAGAGATTGGTGCCTCGTTCCCGCAATTGGGTATTGTAGCCGTGGGGTAGCTGTTCGATGAAGCGGTCAATATTAGTCGCCTCAGCTGCGGCTTTCACTTCCTCGAAAGAATAGGTTTCTCCTAAGGTGATATTGCTTTGAACATTACCTGCAAATAAAAATCCCTCTTGGAGGATAACACCCATGTGACGCCGCAGTTCTGCTTGAGGCAAATGGCGAATATCAATACCATCTACCAAAATTCGCCCTTGAGTAGGTTCATAAAGACGACACAGCAGGCGAATAATCGAACTCTTCCCAGCACCTGTAGGGCCGACTAAAGCCACTTTTTCCCCAGGACGGATGGTAAAGTGCAGGTCTTTGAGAACATATTCCTCTGGTTTATAAGCAAACCAGACATGTTCAAAACAAATTTCCCCGGAGTGGGAAGTCGGAGCAGCAAGGTTAGTCAAACTGCCGTCTTCTCCTGTTCCTCTTTCGGATTCCCCACTCTTGAGTTCCGGGTCGCGGATTTCAATCGGTTCATTCATAATGTCACTAATGCGCTCAATAGCCGTGAATCCGGCTTGCAGCATCGTGAATTTCTCAGCAAATCGGCGTAAGGGGTCAAATAGCCGCTGCGCATAGAGAATAAAGGCTGACAGGATGCCAAAACTGAGAGTATTTCCCAGAACAAACAGACCTCCCAACCAGAGTACAGCAGCGATCGCAATAAAGCTAATCCATTCGAGTGTTGCCGAAACTGCTGAATCGTGAAAAATAGTTTTATCTACCTCATCGATGTAACGATGGTTAACCGCACGAAACATCTCGGCATTAAACTTTTCCCGGCCAAACAGCTGCACGACATTAATACCAGTGATATTTTCTTGCAGCATGGAGTTGAGCGTCGAAAGTTCATCTCTGGCTTTATAGTTAGCTATACGATATTGCCGTTGGAAGTAAATAATCAAACCCGTAACCGGAAATAGCATCAACACCAGCAACAATGCCAGTTGCCATTGCAGCAAAAACATGGTTATTGCAATCACCACCATGGACAGCAGATCGCCGATAATACCAATCGCACCTGTGGAAAAGACATCGCCTAAGGCTTCCACATCACTAGTGAGGCGAGTGATTAACTTGCCGACAGGGGTGCGATCGAAGAAGCGCACGGCTAGAGAAGTGACATGATGAAACAAGTCTTCTCGAATGTCAGCTGTAATTTGCTGTCCCAGTTTCACTACCAAAAATCCCTGAACGGCGACGAATAGTAGTCGAACCACAATGGTGAGTAGCAGAAGACCGATCAGGATATTAATACCTTGCGCTAAGGAAACACCTTGGAGAAAAGACCAGGTTTGCTCTTCCTGACGAATTAGGGAAATAGCCTGTCCGATGATGAGGGGTTGAATTGCACCAGCTATAGATAGCGGTATCAATAAAGCCATGGAAACCACTAGCAGACGCTGGCTACGACGGGCATAAGGCACCAATCTCAGGAATAGCCGCCAATCATTTTCACGGGATTTTGCCTTTCGATTAGCCTGTGTCGGTGGTGATGCACTGGTCATGCAATACTTTGGTATGAATATATGTAACGAAATCAGGTCTTCCTCTCACTGTAGCGTAACCCACTAATTCTGTAGGGGTGAAACCTTCGGGCGATCTGATCACGGCGAAAACCGACAATACCGATATCCGAATACAACACGGGTGCCCCTCGCGATCGCATTGGTCAAAGCAATCTAATTTGTAGGTTGGGTTGAAGTAACAAGCTATAGCAACCGCCAAGGTGGTTAGGACATTGTTAATTGCTGAAACCATTGCTGTTCTTGGCTTTTCCCTTTTCCCTTCGTTCGACGGCTCGACTGAGCGATAGCCGAAGTCTGAGCGCTCACGCCGAAGTCTGCCCTATGCCTTCTGCCTTCTGCCATAGTTAATAGGTTAGACCCTTAGCCCTGTTGGCAGCAGATATTGATAAAACCCCTCAACCCCCAATCCCATCACACAAATGCCTATCACTATCACTAACATTCGGGTTGTACTTCAGATAGCCACCCACCCAACGGCAACCTTTTGCCATTAGACTATCGAGATTCAAATCCCATAAAATTACTGTACCGTCATAACTAGCAGAAGCAATGGTTTGTCCGTCCGGGCTAAAACTGACACTATTGACCTCACGTTGATGTCCAGTGAGGGTAAGGAGTTCTTTGCCCTGAAGGTTCCACAGTTTTACTGTACCGTCATTACTACCAGAAGCAATGGTTTGTCCGTCCGGGCTAAAACTGACACTCAAGACCAAACCTTGATGTCTAGTGAGGGTAAGGAGTTCTTTGCCCTGAAGATTCCACAGTTTTACTGTACGGTCATTACTACCAGAAGCAATGGTTTGTCCGTCCGGGCTAA
>DNXU01000158.1:0-3748 GCA_003505715.1 Cyanobacteria bacterium UBA8803
GACTTAATGAAATTGGTATTACTCATGCAGTTTGCTCCCCTTGCCCAATTGCCTAAAGCGAGTGCTGTCCTGATTTTTGTTTTAGGATTAGTAGGAGCTTTAGGGCCACTATTGAGCATCTTGGTTCAAGGTTTAGGAGCTTCACCTACTTTTATTTTGGGAGCGATCGCTTTAGTCATGGGAGCAGCGATTCTATTTTCCTCTACTCCCAGACATACCCTTGTCTTTCCCCATGAGGAAACCCACTGTCATACTCCCATCCAGGTTTTGTTTTTGCTATTTCTGGTGGGTTTAGGTGCAGGCTTGGAAATTAATCTACTCATGGCACTAGTTCCTCATACTTTGACAACCCAACTCAAGAGCATTCGTGCAGAATTTATTGCCTCTGGCATACTGCTGGTATCCGCACTAACCGCCGTTCCTGTAGGAGAATTAACTATCAAATTTGGCGTGAGTAGAGCAATGATGCTTGGCTTAGGTGCGATCGCAGGATTAATGGGGTTAACCTTGCTAAATCTTAACCCAATTTTTACGGTAGGACTCATCCTCGCTTTTGGTATCGCTTTCGGTTTGATTTTTATTAGTCAGATTCCCTATGCCTTAGCGATGGTGCCTCGGACTCAAGCCGGTTTGGGAACTGGCTTGTACTTCGGTGGGATGGGGGCAGCAACGGCATCAGCCTCAATGCTGATGAAGCAACCTGAAGGGATGACGCTAACAGCAGGGGTGTTGTGGAGTGCGATCGCATTTTTAGTAGCGGCGTTGTGTTTATTTCTGAGTAAGCCGATTCAATTCAGGTAAGATGCAAACACTGCGGGCTTACTGGAATCTTGGGGTAATAATGGCTCATATCATGTCCGGTTAATACCCACCATGTCTTCTCTGATTCAGTGGATGTTGCTAAGGCTAGCACTACTGTTGAGTAGTGTTGGCTTTTTCCTAAGCTGTTGGATAATTGTTCCAGCTCCAACGATGCAACTATTACCCCTTGGGGTGGGAGTTCCTGAACTTAGCCCTTGGCTGCTGGTGCTGAATGCAATTCCGCTTGGGATAGCTATGCTTCAGGCAATTCCTCTTGCCCTCCAAGGAATGCACTACAGTCTGCTGCAACGCCTAGTTCTGGGTGCTAGTTTAGTAGGATTATTCCTGAGCGTACTGCCATTGGTACAATTGCCTGCAACCGAGCAGCGTCTGGCAGCGGCGATGGTTGATGAGTTGGGCAAAGATTATACGGCAGGAATTTCTAATGAGGTGTTGAGCAAAATGCGATCGCACCCATTTATCCTGGCTGATGCATTCCGAGGCATTACTCTCAGTCCAGTGCGCTACACCTCTGGTATCCCATTTGCTGCTCCCTTCGACTATGCTCCCTTCGACTATGCTCCCTTCGACTATGCTCCCTTCGACTATGCTCAGGGTAAACCCTTGAGCATGGATATCTACCGACCTTTAAAAATAGGACATTATCCAGCACTGGTTATCATCTACGGCGGGGGGTGGCAAAGCGGCACTCCCCAACATCACGCGGATTTCAGCCGCTACATAGCCGCACAGGGTTATACTGTTTTTGCGATCGCTTATCGCCATGCACCTCGCTACCAATTTCCTGCTCAACTTGACGATGTTCGGGCAGCGCTAACCTTTATTCAGCAACACGCTACCGAGTACGAAACCGATCTAAACCGCATCGCCTTGCTGGGACGTTCTGCTGGTGGACATCTAGCCATGCTAGCCGCTTATCAGTCGGATACCCTACCAATTCGGGCAGTCATTAATTACTACGGACCGTTTAATCTTGCTGAAGGTTACAGAAAGCCACCGAAGCCCGATCCTCTTAATGTACGTGCCGTGTTGGAAGCTTTCTTAGGGGGTTCTCCGGATGCGGTGCCGGAGCAATACGCCAAGGCTTCACCTGTTAGTTACGTTAAGCGCTCCCTTCCGCCAACACTCTTGATACATGGAAGTCGGGACCATATTGTCCAAGTAGACTTTGCACGGGATATGTGCCAACGTTTACGTGCTGTTGGCAATACTAGTGTTCTGTTAGAAATTCCTTGGGCTGAACATGCCTTCGACACCATCTTCCCAGGTATTAGCAATCAGGTAGCACTCTACTATACTGAACGTTTTTTAGCTTGGGCACTGCGTTGAATAAACTAGAAGTTTCAACCCCCCGACTCCCCAAGGAAAGGGGGGAGAAATTTCTTGTTCCCCCCAGATTTGGGGGGTNNGTTAGGGGGGCGTTTGCGTAAGTTCTATTGCAGTGACTGCAACTCGGTATGAACCTACGGTTTAGGGCTTTAATCGTGTGAGTTAATTTTGGGCAGTTCTTGGCGTGCCTGCCATTGCTGGTAAGCTGCCTCGTAGTGTTCTTTGGCTTTGTCGTATCTCTGTTGACACTGGTAGATTTGCAGTCCGTAGGTGTCGGTCAGTCGCTGGATTGTATCTTGCTTTACCTTCTCTAGCCTATCTTCCTCTTGCTGAATCTTCTTGTTCCAGTCCCGTCTAATTTCATCTTGAAGCTGCTGATAGTCTACTAGGCTCAAACCTTTACGTGGTACTACAGGCATGGAGTGCTCCGTTAGTAGGTTCTGTTTAGCGGCTTCGTAGTACTCCGTGCAATCGTAAAGCGACTGCACCATTTCTTGTTGCAACATTCGCTGTTTCTCCTCGAAATAGCCCATTTCGGCGTCAGCTTCAGCCATTTCACGGGTTTTAATCCGACTGCCAGGAGTGCTTTCCAGGGTGTACTTAATCACAGCAAAGGTACGGTACATTTGTAGGATTTCTGGTTCACTGAGGTTGTCCCAAAGCGAGAGGTGGGGTTCGTATTCGGGGATGAGTTTGGTTGCTTCGGTGGGTAACTCAATATATTCAGAACAAGCAGCAGCAGCAGCCAAGATGGCAGCAAGGGGTACTGCACCTGCCAGGAAAGCAAAGAAGAGCAGACCAACAGGTAAGGCGAGGTAGAATGCGGCTGAGGCTTCGAGTAAAAGGAGAGCAGAAGCTGTAATTGGATCAGCAAGGGATTGCTTTGCCAGGTATTTCTTACCCTCTACCTCTTGCAGGAGAAGGATTTGAGCGTTGTAGTATTCGTGGTCGAATTCATTCTTGGTTCCTGCTTGCAGGTTTTTCTCTAACTGATTAAGGGCGGAGAGCGTTGCCCATTTCAACCTGTGGTGAGTTATGCAACGTTTACTCCGATCTTCAGCGACTAGACCAATATATGCGCCGCCTATCGCTGAGATGGGAATGGTAATGGTTGACGGGAGGCGAAAGGTGAACAGTTGGGAGGCTGCACTGAAAATTCCTGCACTGACCATTCCAACAAGAAAGGTGGCTAGTGTTTTCGCTTGGCTTGACCACTGGTGCTTGACAATTTGCCCCATTTCCCCAGTGCGGGTTTTAGCGAGTTGGGAGCGTCCGTATTGTTGCATCAAGGGCATGATTTTAGCGCGATCGCTGCCGAGTATACACTCCTCAATATCTTGCTGGAGTAGGTTTCGGCAAACTTCTACTTTACTTGCGCAGGATTTTTGAGCGATCGCACAAATTTGGTCGTTGGTTGAGTTGACAGATAGGTTAGTCATGGTTGGTTTCTCCTGATGATTAGAATTCCTGGGTTATCGTAGGGGCACGGCAGGGAGCATGTCAGGAACAGCACATCAATCCTTTAGCCCTCACCCCCAGCCCCTTTCCCAAGCTTGGGAGAGGGGGGCAAGATTTCCGGTTCCCCTTCTCCCAAAGT
>DNXU01000158.1:3760-6467 GCA_003505715.1 Cyanobacteria bacterium UBA8803
AGGGGTTAGGGGATGAGGGCTTCTCATTGGTGACATGCTCCCGCATGGCAATGCCGTGCCCTTACACATTTGGGGTTGATTGCTTACAAACTACGTCCCGTTTTGAAGCTCCAATCAATGGCTTCTTGGATGCTTTGAATGGGGAAAACGCGAACATTTTTACTGTCTTTTAGGGAGGTTTCGATTGTATTTTGAAGCTCCCCTTTTATCCCAATTACGCTAATAACTCCTCGGTCTTGAGCCATGGCATTGACTAGAGTTTTAATGCGGTTAAAATCGACTGGAGGCTGGTCTTCTCCGGGTTCTGTGGCTTGAATGGTGATGGTAACGACGACTGGCTTGTTATTGCCTTGAGCGCGTAAGGCTTGGATTTTAGTTTGAATTTGTTCAAGTAACAGAATGAGGGAGGTGCCGGGATGTTTGCCAATGTCCACTTCCTTGGATTTGGGGGTGGTTTCTTGGCAGAGCCTTAGGGTATCGATCTCGTTGTGAATGGTTAATTCACGATCGATTTCGGGTTGGTCTGCGAAGAAATAGTGAATGAGTTCATCGCCAGATTTATAGTATTCTGCACGGTTTTGGCAGTGGTCATGTCGGAGGGTTTTGTAGGTGGCGACTTGAGCGGAGCCTGAAATATCATCAGCGGAGATGCTGATAATACGTGGCGTTTTAATCTCGATCCACATGAGGATTACTATCAGTGAAGTTACACCAATTGTTTGTCCTGAATAGGTCAGGATTTTTTGCCAATCTGAGTTAGATTTGGCAGAGTTTTGCTTTGGTGGCTCACTAGGGGTAAAGGTTTGCTTGGATGGGTGGAACTCGCGGTTAAATCTTTCCATGGTTCCTTGGTAACTCCTTTTATTTATTTAGTTTTCTAGGTTCTGTTTATTCTAGAAGCTAGTGGCTTGGCCACTGAATTAATCGTAGAAAAGTACTATGGGGCTGTCACTATAAATAAACTATAAAAAATATAGAAATAATATGGAAAAGGCTTTCCTGAGAGCTTGCACTAGTTGCAGTAACCACCAGATAATAAATTCCCTGGCTCATACATAAAGTCCTCTGTTCGCGTTAGCGTTCCCGTTCGGCGTAGCCTTTGCCGAAGGCTAGGGTAGAGGACTAAACACTGATAGTACGAGGATTTTAGTCCACTTAAGTGGACTTGAGCTATTAGCCCGGAGTTTTGAACTCCGGGCGGGTTTTCGGGCTTACTGACAAAAGTACAAGATGTTAGTTTCTATCTTAAGAAGAATGTAAATTTTACCTAGGAAGTTAGGATGAATATGCTAAAATAAGCAGCATTAGTTCAGGGAAGTTCTGGCAAAGGAACAGCGCTGTGGCAATCCAGGATGAATTAAAAGAACTACAGAAGAAGTTTTTGAAAGAAATTGCTGGTGATTACGGGTTATCTCCGGCAGAAAGAAGAGTTTTTTAAGAGCATTCGATTATGAACAGTGGGATAAAAAGAAGAACCAGAGTAATAAGGAGATTGCCGAGGCGCTAGGGGGTATTCAGCCTCAGACTATTGAGAAACACAAAACGGCTATATACAAAAAGTTCGGTAACAGTAAGCCTGAAGGATGCCCCAAGCTCAATCCAGTAGAACGAGGGCCAGGGCAGTTTGAAATATTGTTTGATTGGTTGTGGACTATAAAGTTTCCTGAGTCGCAAAAAAAGCAGGATTCTGATTCTTCCTCTCAAATTGAAATGCCTATCAACTGGCACCAAGTTTGCCATGATAAGCTGTCACGCTTTTAAATTGGGTATTAGTAGCGGACAAGATAATCGCGACACAAGGATTTGGCAATTCTTGACAATCTGATTTAAATGACGAACAGCTTATGCTGGATGCCCAACAGGAGATTCAGGCATTCAGGCGACAGGTGACGGGTAGGGGTTTGGGGCATGAGGTGAATATCTACGTGCCGTTGGGATTGGTGAAACCGCAATGTTCACCAAGACGGGATGAGAAATTTTCCCCATGACGTTTCTGGAATATTTCGCGGCGTGTGCGGTTGAAGATTGGCACGTTTTCCTGAATCACGTTCCCGACAACCCGAACTCTGGCACTTACCGCATTTTTGAAAAGCAGTGGAAGGAGGTGATTTTGCTGTGGTTGGGGCGAGAAGATGTGGCAAGGGAACAGAAGGAGGAGTTTATTTGGGCGTTGGGTAGGTGTGAGGATGAGTGCTGGAAGTTTTATTGGTATCGAGCTTATTTTCTAGCTGCTGCTGGGATTGTCGAGTTTAAGGATTGTCCTTGGGCAGATGAAATAGTAGAGCAAATCGTTGCGTGGGGCTTTGGTGAGTTCAACGAAGAAAAGCAGGAGTGGCAGACATTTCTCGATCCGATCGCAGAGGGAGCGAGGACAATATTACCAGAGACAGATCGCGAAAAAGCGATCGCTGCACTCATCCGGCTACTGGATATTACTAATGATGAGGATACCCTTAGGCTAGCCGCTAAAAGTTTAGGGGAAATCGACCCAGGTAACGAAAGCGCGATCGCTGCACTCATCCGAATACTGGACACTACTGATCATGATGATACCCGTTGGCGAGCTGCTGATAGTTTAAAGGAAATCGGCACAGGTAACGAAAGCGAGATCGCTGGACTCATCCGAATACTGGACACTACTGATCATGATGATACCCGTTGGCAAGCTGCTGATAGTTTAAAGGAAATCGGCACAGGTAACGAAAGC
>DNXU01000158.1:6648-7799 GCA_003505715.1 Cyanobacteria bacterium UBA8803
GCACAGGTAACGAAAGCGCGATCGCTGCACTCATCCGAATACTGGACACTACTGATCATGACTCTACCCGTTGGCAAGCTGCTGATAGTTTAGGGAAAATCGGCACAGGTAACGAAAGCGCGATCGCTGCACTCATCCGAATACTGGACACTACTGATGATGAGTCTACTCGTAGGCAAGCTGCTTATAGTTTAGGAAAAATCGGCACAGGTAACGAAAGGGCGATCGCTGCACTCATCCGAATACTGGACACTACTGATGATGAGTCTACTCGTAGGCAAGCTGCTGATAGTTTAAAGGAAATCTTGCAAGACCATCAGTTATGGTTAGTCATTCCAGCATTAAAAGACTATCTGACAGATCAAGTCTACGAAAACAATTTTAATCTGTACGAACATAGCTACGAACTCATCTGGCACTGCGCCCAAACTCTACCCTATCCAGAGTTTTATCAAGCTTGGCACCATTCCCCCCTCACCCCCCATCCCGAAGTTCCAAAAACCACTGGAGTCGGTTTCACTCCCGAAAGCCAACGCCTAAACAATGCTGAATTACCCTCACTCCTTCGTGCTGCCATCAACAGCAACTCCGAATTGAAAGATAAAGTGCGGCTCATTGGCATCGACGGCAACAACTTCATTGATACCGATAATCCCGCAATTGAAATTTACTGCCAAATGCTGGATCAAAACTGTCCAGAGCGTCAGAATGGAGAACCAGAAACCATGCCAAAACTCATGTTCTATTGGCACAGTCTCCAGCGCAATCTCAAGAAAGAAAGCAACAGCACCCCCGTCTTAGTTTTCTACAACAGTCGCCCTTCCCCTAGCGTCTCAGTTAGCGAGGGAACTGAAGAGGAGGAGAGATTTAGCGATACATTCCTCAAAGCGTTGAGCAAATTTAATGGTGCGATTTGTGTTGTCACCGAGCAACCCGATATTCCCTTACAATCCTTCTCACCCAGTCAGCCTAATTTAGTTGAAGATATAGTGGCGTGGATTTGTGGAACGATTTGGGAAAGCTAAATTCAATCCGCGACATAAGCAGCTACTGGTTAGGGGCGGGAGACTACACCTGTAACTCAATAGGAGTCGCAAGGGCGGGTTTTGACTTAAGTCATATCTGCGGGGCCCACAATATTGGTCGCTAAA
>DNXU01000518.1:0-243 GCA_003505715.1 Cyanobacteria bacterium UBA8803
GAGAGGAGGGATGAGGGATGAGGGATGAGAGATCGGGGGAAGAATTATTTTCATCCTTTCTTGTCAGGGACAGCTCATGGTATCTAATCGAGCGAGCGTTGGCATAGCTTGGCAAGAGCGCAACCCCTAAAACTACGACCAAGATTGGGTTTATTTTCCGTAAAAATAAGTAATTGAACATAAATCTTCTTGCCTGTATTAAATACTGTAAAATCCTAAAAATTCTTCCCCTCATCCCTCATC
>DNXU01000518.1:295-1102 GCA_003505715.1 Cyanobacteria bacterium UBA8803
CCTCATCCCTATTCCCATCACACCACCTGTAGCAATTAAAGCCAATGCTGCCGGAACGAGGGGTAGCCAACCTCCTTGCAGAAAAATAACCCAGCAAAGTCCATACAAAACAGCGACGCAGCTGCTCAGGGTTAAAATTAGACGTAGAGGTAATTTTTGCTTGTTTACTGTTTGCGATCGCACCTGCCCAACTAGCAGTCCGCTTCCTAGAGACCACATCCATACCCAGAAAGCATCAGCCCATTGAGGCAGCCACCAAATCAAAGGGCGTTTATCCTCAACTGCACTAAGGATCTGACTAACCATATGGGCATGTACCTCCAAACCTCGCATTTTGCCGTAAGGAGTGTCGTGCTCGTCTTGGATACTGGGAGCGGTGACACCGAGCAGAACTAATCGGTTTCTCACCCAATTAGGATTGAACTGCCCGGTTAAGATCTGATCGATGGTGACGGGTTGAGCAATTGGGCGATGGGCACGAGTACGATAATTAATCAACACTTGGTTGCCCCTGGCATCGAGATTTTGATACCCACCGCTACGAGGCTCTAAACGTTTAAACACAACGTTCCCAAACTGCCAGTTTTTTTCTGGAGTCGTTTTGATTGAGATTTTCTTTGCTTCCAGGTATCGGGAGGCAAGTTGGAGGCTGAAGGAATAGGGTGTATTGCAAGGTGAAAGAGTAGCTATCCCCTTATCAGTTCGGGATTGGAGATGGCGACGCACGGTGTAGTCTGGGGGATCGTTTTCTAAGTCACTAAAGCCAATTTCTTGTTCTGACTCCTTAGGCGGGGGGGCAATAGGCTC
>DNXU01000518.1:1111-2632 GCA_003505715.1 Cyanobacteria bacterium UBA8803
GCCCAGCGTACATACAGTAACGAGACGTTGGTTCTGTTTGAGCTGAGCAACTAGGAGATCGTAACCGGGGGGTACGGGTTGATCCCGAAAGATATCAAGTCCGATCGCCACAGGTTGATACTGTTCCAGTTTGGCAATCACTTGAGCCAGGATGGCGTCGGGTATAAGATTCTTGTATTTCCGCACCTCCGCTTCATTAGCTTTCACCAGCAGCAGGCGAGAATCTGCTAGTTCAGCAGGCCGTTGGCGCAGAAGTTGGTCGTAACTTTCTAACTCCCAGGCTTGCAGTAGTCCCAACCATCGTCCTCCCATGATTAAGCCACTTACAGCTAAACTGGTCACGAAAACAGGTTGAAAGCCACGCCAGAGATGCCAGAGTAGAGGTTGCTGTTGCTCGCTGTGAATTTTCTTTTTGGGTTCCGGCAAGTGAGACCATTGCAGGGGTAAAGATCCCGGATTTTGCCAAATCACTGGTAACCAACTCGCACAGGGAAAATTATCCTCCAAACCTTGCAGTCGCTGCCGCGCTTCCTGCACCGCTCCATAGAGAGATTTACCCCTAGCAAACGTGGCGAGAAAATACTGCAAAAATGCCTCTGCCACCCGATCCGGCACTGGTTCCCGCATGATAATCATTTGCGGAATGTGCAGAGATTCTAACTCTTGCGCCAATCCCNNCAAACCATCGCAGGAGTTGAAAATTGCTAGCTGCAACCCGCCTGTAACGGCTTTCTTGAGAGCATATTTTAGTTCGTCTAGGGTAAAGCTATCTTTTTGATTAATATAAATCCGGCCTTTTTCGCCCTCAGTTTTACTGTGACCCGCAAAAAATAGAATATCCCAGGGTTGCTCCCAAAGTTGGTCGTTTAACTCCTGACGCTGCGGCTCTACTAAAAACTTGGTTTTTGCACCGCGTAAATTCTCCAGGTGTTTCCGGTCTGCGGCAATTTCAATACCCTCCTGATTTCCTAAAATCGCCAGGATTCTCACCCTATCCCGACCAGAAGTTGGGACTGTTGGCGAGCGCTCATACTCCAAACTGCTCAGCCCAATTTCTGCATGATTATACAGCTCCAATAAATCCCACTGATGCCAAGGCAGCAAAAAGATCTGTTGGTTTTCGGCACGAATCATCACCCGCAGGGGATCTGAGGTGCTGACTTTGGAGAGCCACTTTTCCCGAATTGATAAAAATGACTCAGTTTTCAACCAGCAATTTAGGCGATCGCGTAACTCGTTGGCGAGGGTGCGACACTCCTGTTTGCCCTTGTTAAAAGAACCATCAATCCTAGCTCTTTTAGGTTTAATATCCCGCACAGCTTTCCCCAAGCTGCGATAAGCCGACTGCCACTCCTGATACTGTTCAACCAAGTCAATAGCAGGAGGCAACCAACCAACAATCTCGGTTTCCGGGCGATCGCCTTCCGCTCCAATCTCCAGCGTGACCCGAAAACCTTGCTCGAAATTACCATCTAGTTTGAGGACTATTAATTTCCCCATTGGTTGTTAGTTGTTTGTTGT
>DNXU01000377.1:0-8618 GCA_003505715.1 Cyanobacteria bacterium UBA8803
TCCCTCATCCCTCATCCCTCCTTATTAGTTGCTCAGATCGTGAGAATTAAGTTAAATTTGATTAAGCAGCGGTAAATTTTTCTGTTGATTGCATGTTTTAAGCTGGGTTTTGTGTTAGTCAAGAGGCTTCCCTAAATTAAAGCCAGCCTACAAGACCAATATATATAGAGGCCAATAACAATGAAACTTTCCTGGAGAATACTACTACTTTGGACAGTACCTGCTCTAGTCATTGGGTTTTTTGTGTGGCAAGGAACCTTTTCTCCTGCGGCAGGTGAGCTGGGTAGGAACACGGCCAGCACTCGCATGACCTATGGTCGTTTTTTGGAATACCTGGATTCTGGCCGAGTAACTAGTGTAGACCTCTATGAGGGTGGTCAAACGGCAATTGTGCAAGCGGTAGACCCAGAACTGGATAATCGCATCCAGCGGTTGCGAGTCGATTTGCCGCTCAATGCTCCGGAATTAATTGCCAAGCCCAGAGAAGCGGAGATCTCTTTCGATTCTCACCCGGCGAGTAAGGATGGGGCAATTTGGGGAGTGATCGGAAATTTAGTGTTTCCAATACTCTTGATTGCTGGTCTGTTTTTCCTGTTTCGTCGTTCGAGTAACATTACTGGCGGACCCGGTCAAGCAATGAACTTTGGTAAATCTCGCGCTCGGTTCCAGATGGAAGCCAAGACAGGGATTCTCTTCGACGATGTAGCTGGAATTGAAGAAGCTAAAGAAGAACTACAAGAAGTAGTTACCTTCCTCAAACAACCAGAACGCTTCACTGCTGTAGGGGCAAGAATTCCCAAGGGCGTTCTCTTAGTTGGCCCTCCCGGTACTGGTAAGACCTTGTTGGCTAAAGCGATCGCTGGCGAAGCTGGAGTTCCCTTCTTCAGTATCTCTGGTAGTGAATTCGTGGAAATGTTCGTCGGCGTTGGAGCTTCCCGCGTGCGCGACCTGTTCAAGAAGGCTAAGGAAAATGCGCCTTGTCTTATATTTATAGATGAAATTGATGCGGTCGGACGGCAGCGTGGTGCAGGTATTGGCGGCGGGAACGACGAGCGAGAGCAAACTTTAAACCAGTTGCTGACGGAAATGGACGGGTTTGAAGGAAATACTGGTATTATCGTCATCGCTGCTACCAACCGCCCAGATGTTTTAGACGCCGCCTTATTGCGCCCCGGACGCTTTGACCGACAAGTGGTTGTCGATGCTCCTGATATCAAAGGACGCATCGGGATCTTAGAAGTCCACGCCCGTAACAAGAAACTCGCTCCGGAAATTTCTATAGAAGCGATCGCACGGCGGACTCCTGGATTTACTGGTGCTGACTTAGCCAACCTACTCAACGAGGCTGCAATTTTAACAGCTCGCCGTCGTAAAGAAGCGATTACGATGCTGGAAATTAATGATGCCATTGACCGAGTAGTGGCTGGTATGGAAGGCACCCCTCTAGTTGATAGTAAGAGCAAGCGATTAATTGCTTATCATGAAGTAGGTCACGCCATTGTTGGCACCCTGCTCAAAGACCACGACCCCGTGCAGAAAGTCACCCTAATTCCTCGCGGACAAGCTCAAGGTCTAACCTGGTTTACGCCCAACGAAGAGCAAGGCTTGGTGACGAGAGCTCAGCTCAAGGCCAGAATTACTGGTGCTTTGGGAGGCAGAGCCGCAGAGGAAGAAATTTTTGGGGATGCTGAAGTAACCACTGGTGCTGGTGGGGATTTACAACAAGTCACTGGCATGGCGCGGCAAATGGTCACCCGCTTTGGCATGTCCGATTTGGGTCCCCTATCCCTGGAAAGCCAAGAGGGAGAAGTATTTCTGGGTGCTGGCTTAATGACAAGAGCGGAGTACTCAGAAGAAGTAGCTGCCCGCATTGACGAGCAAGTGCGCCAGATTATCGAGCATTGCCATGACGATGCACGGCAGATTATTCGCGACAATCGTATGGTGATTGACCGCTTGGTGGATCTGTTGATCGACAAAGAAACGATTGAAGGTGAGGAGTTCCGGCAAATTGTGGCCGAGTATACCTACGTGCCTGAAAAAGAGCAGTACGTGCCTCAACTTTAATTGCCAAAGAAATAATTTTTAGTAGAGACGTTCCTCTGGAACGTCTCTATTAGTTTTAGGCCAATTGCCAGTACGTTAGGAGAGTAGTTGAACCCCCTACTTCACCGCCTGTAAGGGCTTCCAACTATCTAGGGATTCTCGAATAGAAGTCAACTCACTTAGATACTCATTCAGTGCTAATTTCTGAACCTCAAGTTTTGCACGAATTTGATCAGCTTCAGCTTCCTTCGTCTCCCGATCTCTCAATAAGCCGTCAAGCTCATCTTGAAATCTTTTGATGTAGTCATTGATCTGTTTTTCTGCATTTTTAAAGTCGTCTTCAATCTGTCTTTTAATTACTCGCTGTAGAAGCTCTCGGCTTCCATCTGCCTGTCTGTCTATCTTCTGCTTGATCTCCTGTGCGGTCTGGCGTAAATCAACCTCATAAAAGGAACGTTGCTCTTCAACCTCAACCTCTTTCTCATAGGTGATTCTAGATTGATAATGTTCTTCTTGTTCACAAAAACCGCGTGATACTCCCTCTTTTTTGGCTTCTTTTTTCTTCTTCTTTTTATATACCTCCTGTTGGAATTGAATTTGTGCATCGATTCCGGTAAATTCAAAACTCGGAAACTGAATTGGATTAACATTGATATCAACATTTAAAGCTTCACCAATATAGTTCGAGAGTTCATCAGATATCTTTTGAATCTCTGCTTGAATTTCCTGAACTAACTTTGTTCTGATTAATGTTCCGTCTCTTACAAGCTTATCTTGTGTATCTATCCACCAATTCTGAATATGGGGAGTACAAAAATCATTGATACTACGTCCAATCTCTTGAGCCTCTTTTTCAGAGTCTACCCTGATTTTATATAGATCAGTAATCTTAGACTGAGCCGATATAGGGCTATCAAAGGGTACTGGAGTAACTCGCCTTAAGACTTCTACTAGAGGACGTTGCACTCTCAAAGACAATGACAAACCACCGAAGACAGGAATAGAATTAGGTACAGTCATAGCCAGACTCACATCATCGCGGGGAATATCTGCTTGTGGGAGTAGTTCAACCCTCTCCTGAATATTAGCTTTCGTGGGTTTACCAGATCTAGACTGGACAAATTGCTCAATTTCATCTTGGATCTTCTGTTTAGCACCCTCAGCAAATCGGTTTATACCTTGGGTAAATCGACTAGTTAATATTTGTTCTTGTTCTTTTACAGACTTGTTTACATCTTCAACTCTTCCTTTTGCAGATTCAGCTCGGCTACGGTACTCTTCAACCTTTGTTTTGAGAGAATTTATTTCTATCTCCCAACCTTTAATCTGCAAGTTCAGAGAATCTTCAGTTGCCTTTGCTACCTTATCAAGTTTAGCCAAAACATCATTCAAAAGATTCCATCCAGAATTCTGAATAATGGTTTGAATGACTGTATTCTCAACAATAGGGATTTGGCTATCTTTCAGAGCTTGTGGTGCAATCTTTCGAGGTGCAGGCGTGATGAGGTCGCCCTCTTCATTTTCTTTGGCATACCTGGCGCTAAAAAACCTTTTGAAGTCCTTGAGCTGGCTATCTGCTGCTGTGCCTTGCTGGATTAGCTTCGCTAATAGTCCTTGCCATGCGCTTATAGGATAAACAATTGGCTCCGGAATTCCGAAACTAATCAAAGTATTCTTCAAGTCTCCAATCACATCTTCAATTTCGCGATCCTTCTCTGATTTGCGGTCAACTTTATTGAGGATAAAGTAAATTTTCCCAGTGTTCTCTGCCAGAAACTCTCGACGTTGCTCTATTAAATCTTGCAGCAACTCTGAATTAGTGTTGTCCTTAAACGAGGAGTAATCTAAAACAAACAAAATTGCATTGCAGGTGCGTAGAGCTTCTAAGGCAGTCTGTTTCAGTACAACTGTGTTGAAGCCGACAGATTCCCATTCGTTCGGACCCGGTGTGTCAACTAAGGTGAAGCCAGCCAGCGATGAGTATTTGCTTATTGCCTCAATGGAATGCCACAGTTCAAAGCGTGTAGTGTTGTCAGAGTTATTATTTTCCCGAATCTGGTGGGTACGCTCAAGGAAATCTTGCCGAATCTTCCCAGAGTCACCCTCAGAAATTAGAATCGGCTGTCTTTGTCCCTGTCGATACTCCAAAAGTCTGGGTACTTGTCCAGCCTTCAAGAGGCGCACATCAGTACGGCAAACAGTACAGGCTTCTGATTCACTGGCTAAAATATCCGCACCAATCATGGCATTGAGGAAGGTACTCTTACCTGCCTTCATTGCAGCAATGACGGCAACTTGATACTTTTGCTCTTGCAAAGCCTCTAGAGCTTTGTTGAGTTCATCTTCAATACCGTGCAATCCCTCGCTATTATTTCCCTCACTGCGACGCCCCTCTTCAATCTCTTGAAGGTACTGCAAAAGTCGTGTACCAGTGCTATGGATGCTTTCGTATGTTGCTTGGAACTGCTCAGAAGACATTCTGTAATGACCTTTCAGGAAATTAGCTAAATCAGCAACAGCTTAGCCGAACAAAACAAACAATGAAAAGGGTGATTCCGCTGATAAGCGATAGGACTTACGCAACTGGCACATAGTCACAGAAAATTTGACCGCCAAATAGAACAAACGACCGCTCTTTTTTACCACGTTTATCTGTAAACCAAGAGCTGGAAGAAGACTGATGAAACTAAAAAAGTATGGAGGAAGGGGGAGGTATACCTCGTCCTTCGTCCCCCTTTGCGGTGATTATCATTATCGATAATCACGACTGTCCCCAAGTTCATTCTCAATAAGCCTGTCAATAAGCTGATATCTTTTCATAGGTCGATGGCATAGAAAGCTGATTTCATCGAGCTTTCAGCTTGCTTGTCACCCCTTCAGCTGCCTGCTCCCTTCTGCCTTTTGCTATATCAGTCTGAATTTTAAATTTTAAAGCTCAAGCTACTAAACAAGCTGCTGGGAAAATTAGATATTCCAGGAAAAAGAGTTTCCAAATAAATTGATAGAAACTGGCGATCGCCAGTTTATCTTGTAAGTCCACGCTTTGAGAGCGCCACCACAGGAGAATTAATGCGGCTAAATGGGTAATGACTGTGAAAAGGGGGTTGAGGTTGGGAATTAATATTAGGCCACCTAGAATCATGCCGAGATAGCAAAAGGTGATCACCCAGCGAGCTAGATTAAACACAGCTTGTTGGCCGAGTTTAAGGGTGAAGGTGGTGATGTTATATTTCCTGTCGCCTTCGATATCCGGGACATCTTTGAAAATCGCAATCGCAACGGTAAACACCAAAACAAATAAAGTGAGCGCCCACACGACAGGTGTAGGTGCCATTGCTTTGCCCCCTTGCAGCACCCAGCTAAAGTGTAAAAACAATCCTAAATTAACAATTGCTCCGCGCACGGAGAAAATACAGAGTGCTGCCCAAAAAGGGAACCGCTTTAAGCGTATCGGTGGCAGGGAATAGGCAGTGCCAATGGTTAAACTTAGACCGATGGTTAACCATAACCATCCGCCTGATAAGCAGGCTAACAGTACTGCTAAAAGACCAGTAAAGGTAACAATGACTTGGGCTTGCCGTCGGGAAAATTCACCAGCAGCGATGGGGAGATGAGGTTTATTAATCCGATCGATTTCTACATCTTCCAGTTGATTGAGTCCCACGATGTAGACATTGCCACACAAGCAAGCTACCCAACTTACAAGCAGGTATCCTAAACTGGCTAGGGTGATAGGCGTGCCTGTGGTGGCAACAGCGATCGGATACAGAGCTAAAACGCTCAAGCTGGTGCCAATAATGGTATGAGGGCGTGAAAATTTCCACAAGGCATGGAACCAGTCAGTTGGTTGTTCCAACAGGTTGATTGGGGAATCGGTGGGTGAAGAAATCTGACTCATTGTATTGTTCATAGTTCATTGTTCATGGTTCACAGCTTTTAGGCAATGAACCATGAACTTGAACAATTAACCCTGTGTATGTGTGGCATTGATAAGATTAACGACCTCACACTCCTCTTATTTTGATGAAATAGTTATTCTTCATATCAAAGATTTAGCTCGCTCCAAAGCAAGAGGCGAGTTAGGGGAGGAAGTGCGTCAGCGTGGTATATTAATTTCTCTCAATCTGAGCAAAGATTTCTGCCAAAATCTCCTGCGCTCCCTGTTGGCGCAGGCGCTGGGCGAGTTCAATGCCTAGTTGTTCGGCATCACTAGCCTTACCAGCGATCATATCTTTCACTAACCTCTGGCCATCTACACTAGCAACGATGCCCGTTAAAGTGAGGGTATCCCCTTCTAAGTGAGTATTCACTCCAATCGGCACCTGGCAGCCACCTTCTAATTCCCGTAAAAATGACCGTTCGGCATAACAGCGTTGAGCAGTTGGAGTATGTTCGAGTGCTTTCAACAATTCTAAGACTTCGGTATCGTCAGCACGGCATTCAATACCCAAGGCACCTTGTCCGACGGCATGAAGCGACAGATCTGGCGGTATGACTTGATGGATACGATCGCCCATGCCTAGTCGCTGCAACCCAGCTACGGCTAAAATCAGAGCGTCGTATTCCCCACCATCTAATTTTGCCAGTCGGGTGTTGAGGTTGCCTCGAATATCTTTAAAGGTGAAGTGGGGGAAGTGATGGCGCAGTTGAGCCAAACGTCGCAGTGAAGATGTCCCAATTATTGCCCCTTCCGGCAAGGTGTTCAGTTGTTTATCCCGGTGCTTTTCATGGATGACTAGGGCATCAGCAGGGTTTTCCCGTTCGGTAACACACCCTAAAACCAAGCCTTCTGGTAATCGAGTAGGCAAATCTTTTAGGGAATGCACCGCGAAGTCAATCTCGTTGTTGAGCATCCCCAGTTCCAGTTCCTTGGTAAATAGCCCCTTATCCCCAATCTTGGATAAAGCCACATCCAGGATTTTGTCTCCCTGGGTACTCATTGTCTGAACTTCAAACTGTCGATCGGGGTAGTGTTTTTGCAGTTGCTCCTGTACCCAGTAGGTTTGAATCAGAGCGAGCTGGCTTTTGCGGGAACCAATACGAATTGTGCGGGCAGGACTGATAACAGTAGAGGACATAGAGGGATCGCGTCAAATGATCGGATAGAGTCACCCAATCTAGACTAGCGCAGTATGGGACTTCTATCTGGAAAATAGGGAAAGGGATTACGGAGAAGGGGGAGAGAGGAAGAGAGAGAATACTCCTTTTGCTCTAACTCCTTCAAGATAAAAGGCGATAAACCCTGACCGCCGCTAACTTCCGCTTGACCCTATCGGGTACAAGCGTAGGATGCGCGGCGGAATCTGCTCAAGCAAGAGCCTCAGAAACGCCCACTCCCTTTTGGGAGAGTAGAAGGACGCAGGGGGGGTGCAGCGGCTGCTCCATAATTTACTCGGCAACCTATATTAAATAGACTGGCTCCACATTCAAGGGGTACCACTTCACCCTCAAGCATGGCACTACAGCTCACATAACCATCATTGTTCGTGTCCCTAATCATGCACTCGATCGGATGGGCCCCTGCACGCTTGGACCAAGTATTCATGCCCATACCTGCAACCATGTGCGGCCAAAAGAAAACAACCAAAAACAAGCCAACTACCATTGAAACAACTGCGGTAGCGATTAACCCAGTTCGTATTTTCCAATTTTGCAGAAAACTGCCGAACTTAGGTTTTACCTCATTCACCACTGGAGCAGGTTCATTTGTTTTTTCTTCTTGAGTTTCCGGCATAGGACTCCTTGTTTATCTAAATTCTAGCTTGAGCTAGGGAATGGGGAATTGGGAATTGGGACAGTCTAGCCGTGGAGACGTTCCGGTGAAAAGTCTCTATAAGATGATGCGCCCTGCTGAAAAAGGTGGTATTAAATCCGGCTTTGGTATGATTTCTCTACTACGACTGGCAGTAGGGAACCAATATAAATACTTAAGTAATAATACTTGTTTCCTGAGCTTTTGATTTTTTTACCATCACTTGCTAGTATTTTACTTATCCAGTTTTATTGGCGCAATTGTTAAATTTAATAACAAAAAATGCCCTCAGCTATACTAAATCAGCTGAATAAGATAAAGGATTAAGAATATTCGTTAAATATTTTGTTGGTCAGAGATAACTACCCGATCGTGCCTTTAGAATAAATCCAAAGATAATACTCTGCAATTTTTGGAGGGATCTATGATTGGTTATGCAGTAAGTGGCATGAAGCTAACCGTCAATCCAGGTGACGTAATTGTCAAAGAATCCCAAACCATTGAGGAAAAAGCCAAGCAAATAGCAGTAGATGTGCCTGATATTACAGGGGATCACATCAAAGTTCCTACTTACTTCATTGTGGAATACCCGAATGGAGAGACTAAAGCCCTACACCATGTAAGAGACGCCAAACAAATTTCCGATGTGATTCGGCAAATGCAATTGCATGAAGAAGATGCGAATCAAGGCTCCAAGGAAATTAATCACATGCTGAACCTGACGGGTCTAATCTTGATCTCGGTATTTGTCTTAATGACTACCACTATATTAATAGGAATTTTCTGATTTCGTTGGTTGTTAGTTGTTGGTTGTTGGTTG
>DNXU01000377.1:8760-13353 GCA_003505715.1 Cyanobacteria bacterium UBA8803
TTATTAGTTGTTGGTTATTAGTTATTCACAAAAAACAAACAACAAAAAACAAACAACAAACAACAAACAACAAACAACAAACAACAAAGCATGTTCTAGCTAAACTGTTGAGCGTAAAAGCGAGCATAACGACGGCCTTGCTCTAACAGTTCTTCATGGGTTCCGGATTCGATAATCTGCCCCTGTTCCATAACTAAAATACGATCAGCACGGCGCACGGTTGTTAGGCGATGAGCAATAATAAACACCGTGCGCTCTTTCATGACTCGCTCCAGGGCTTCTTGAACTAAAGCTTCAGATTCTGAATCCAGGGCAGAGGTGGCTTCGTCCAGAATTAGGATACTGGGGTTGAAGAGGACGGCTCGGGCGATCGCAATTCGCTGTCGCTGTCCCCCAGATAAGTTAACGCCTCGCTCTCCCACCCAAGTATGATAGCCCTGGGCAAACTGGACGATAAACTGATGAGCGTTAGCAATCTCAGCAGCAGCTTGAACCGCTTTGAGGTCAAATTCCTTCTGGCCAAAGGCAATATTCTGAGCAATAGTGCCCGAAAAGAGGATGGTTTCCTGAGGGACGATACCAATTTGACGCCGCAGACTTTTCAAGGTGACATCCCGAATCGCGATACCATCAATTAAAATTTCCCCAGCTTGCGGATCGTAAAAGCGGGGGAGTAAATTGACCAAGGTAGTTTTGCCAGCACCTGATGTACCAACTAATGCGATCGCTTCTCCCGGCCTAGCTAATAAACTCACGTTTTTCAGCACGGTAACCTGCTCTTGCTCCTTTCGATCTAAGGGGAGATGGGAGGGATAGGCAAAGCTAACATTCCGGTACTCTACCTTCCCAGTAACGGCAGGCAAATCGGTGGCACCAGATTTTTCGATCACTGTCGGTTGAATGGCTATCAGTTCAAAGATCCGGTCAACAGAAGCTTCACCCTGTTTGAAATCGTTGTAGTTACTGGTAATGTGAGCGATCGGGTCTATCATTAGCCCGACACCTGCCAGATAACTGACAAATTCTGCTCCAGTCAGGTTACCGCTCGCAATTTGCCAACCCCCTAAGAAAAACAGCAACAACACGCTCATCGCATACATAAATCCCACAACTGGGAACTGAATAGCTTTCAGGTGTTCGGCGGCATACTTAGCCCGACGGTTATGTTCGGCTTCAATGGCAAAGCGTTCAATTTCATACTCCTGGGCGGCAAAAGCTTGCACGAGGCGAATTCCGCTAAATACCTCAGTAAGTAGTGCCGATAAATCGGAGATGCGATTTTGACTGCGGCGGGAAAACTTCAGCATCTGTTCGCCAAACCAGCCAATTAAAATACCCATCAAGGGTGCCGCGACTAAGGTTGCCAGCGTTAGCTGCCAGTTGAGGTAAATCATGTAACTGAGGATGACAATCAGTTGCAAGATGCAGGGAATAAAATCATGGAAGATTTTATTGACTACTTCCCCAACCCGATCGATATCTTCGGTAAGACGATAGGTTAAGTCTCCGGTTTTCGCCGTTTCAAAATAGCTAAGATTCAGGTTCTGGATGTGGGCATAGACCTGTTTGCGCAAGTTGAAAGCAACGGCTAGAGCCGCTTTTGCCATCAAGGCATCCTGCCCGTACATCAAGACTTTCTGGACGAGAAACACCAGAGCCAGGACTCCAGACAACTGAGCCAGTGCTGTCATGTTGCCCTGTCCGATAAAATTAGCAATTTTGCCTGCTAAGGCTGCTTGGATCGGCCAGAACACTGTCACCCCTAGCGTGCAAGCAAACGCCTGAGCGATGGTTTTCCCCTGGGGGCGGATATAAGGCAGGAGTTGCCAGTAAGTAGAGCGGGTTTTCAAGCCGTGATTACCTAAACGAGATTTTCCTTTGTTTCACGCTATCAGCTTTCATCTTATTTGAGGCTCCCATATTCTGTGCTGATGGCGTGATGGCATGAAGCAGGCTTGCTGGTAGACTATCTACAAAAAGCGAAGGTGAATGCTATGACTGCGCAGTTACTTCCCCTCCCGAGCAAACGAGAAGCTCAAGTTTTTCCAAGGGTGAGTTGGCAGCAATACGAGGAAATTGACCAAGCCTTTGACTCTGTTCCCGGAGTCAAGTTTCGCTACCTGGATAGCGTGTTAGAAATTATGACCATCAGCCCGGAACATGAAGACTTCAAAGCCACCTTGCGCATGTTACTGGAAGCCTACCTAAGAGCAAAAAGAATTAGATTCTACGCACGAGGCGGTCCATCTTTGGGCAGTCAAGAGTTAGGCGCAAGAAGCGAACCAAAGGATAAAAAGCCATACTAGATAAGCTTCGTTACCTTCAGCCTGCATTCGACTGATCTCACCGTCGAAGCCTCACGCCGAAGTTTACCTTGAGCCTTCTACCTTCTTGCCATAGGGCTATAGTGGTTATTCGATCTCCAGACGCTTAGAATGAAGTCTATTGTCTCCAAAATTCTCCTCGCTATTTTAGCTTGGGCTGCGGTCGTTATTTCCCATAGCCTACTGGCAACTCTAGTCACAGCTCAAACTCCCACTTCGGGGAAACTGTTTTACATGTATTTCGATCGCGCCATTCCCCTAACGCTGCGCCAAGATGCGATCGCCGTTACCCCCAAACTGTCCCCAAGCCCTTCCAACACCAATATTCCCTTCTATTTGCAACTCCAGCAAGACTTACAAGAAACCACAACCAGCACCTCAAGACCTAATCTTTGCTTGGGATTGCAGCTACAAGTTAAACCCTTGCGAGCGCAAGACTATGCCTTAGTCAACCTACTCTCTCCCAACCAACGCCAGCTTGATAGACTTCAGCAGTGCCTTGAGCAGCTTGAATTAGTTGATAGTCTATTACCTGTACTGAAGCGCCCTAATCACGATGAACTAGTTGTCGTTCCTAACGAAATTATCATCAGCTTTAAGCCAGACCTTGCCCCAGACCAAATCCAGGCATTCCTAGAGCGTTACGACTTCAACCTGATCCGCAAGCTGCGTTTGAGCGGAAATTGCTATCTCGTGGCAGCGAATTCAGCCTCAGGAATAGCCATCTTGGATTTAGCCAATCAGGTCAACGAGCAACCGGAGATCGAGTATGCAGCCCCTAACTTGATTGTCTTACCTTCGAGTTACATTCACCTACAGCTTAAGAAGCGACAGCTCCCTAAGCTGAAAATAGCGAGAGGAACAACGGAGGGACAGAAAAATTCTCCCCCTTACCCCCACACCACCTTGCTCCCTTGGCAATGGTATTTAGATAGCACGCCTTTAATAACTTGTTTGCAGCGCCGAACGCAGTTGCAAAATTGTTTGCAGCAAATTGCCTCCTCACACCTCTCCTTACCCTCTCGTACAGATATTCGCGCCCTAGAGGCTTGGCAACAGAGTAACGGAGGGCAGGGAGTAGTAGTAGCCGTAATTGATGGTCTGATTCAGTGGGATCATCCCGACTTGCAACAGAATGTTTACAGGATGAGCCAGTCTTCCGAGCCTAATGATTATCCGGGTGAGATCCACGGCTGGGATTTTATAGAGGAAGATCCAGAGACCCGCATGAGTGACTACGAAAAAAGATACCTGCAACAACAACTAAAGGATGACGAGCTGGGAAACTCTGAAGTGACTCTACTCACTGCCTTTCACGGCACCTTGGTAGCAGGGGTCATTGCAGCTCATTCAACCAGAATGGAGGGATTGCTGGGTGTTGCCCCCAATGTCACGATTTTGCCAGTGCGTGCTGCTGACATGGAAGGGATTCTAGATTTAGTGGATCAAGCTGAGGCGATTGAGTATGCTGCCAAGCGAGGAGCAGATATCATCAATATGAGTTTTGGCGGAGATCCCCAACATCCCTTACTCAAAAGTACGATCGCTCAAGTAATAGCTGCTCATCCCCATCTCGTCTTGGTGGCTGGTGCTGGCAATGATAACTCTACGGAGGAATCCTATCCAGCCGCTTATGAAGGAGTAGTTTGTGTGGGAGCAACTACTCTAGCTGGCAATCGGGCTTGGTATAGTAACTACGGTAAATGGATCGATGTAGTGGCACCGGGAGGAGATGTCTCATCTCCCTATATCTACGGTGGGATTTTAACCACAGGTGGGACGTGGCAGGAGGAATTCTGGCAGGACATCCACAAGTTACTCCCAGGCCAGTCTTATGCCTTTGACCCGAAAGGTGAGTATATGTGGGTGCAAGGCACTTCCTTTGCCACCCCTGTAGTGTCGGGAGTACTTGCCCTGATGAAAGGGGAAGACCAAGCTCGCCACCTGAGTAATGAGCGCTTAGTGACCATCCTCAAGGAAACTGCTAGTTACGATCACCTAACGATCTACAATTCTCAGCAGCAGGATTATCGGTATTTCTTTGGCAGTGGGCTAGTTAATGCAGAAGCTGCTCTAAAAGCAATAAACTAGTGCTGTGAAGGCAGACTTCGGCGTGATATCGTGTCCGGATACCATCTTTCCTTAGTATAAAAAGGTTCGTAGTAACCACTTCAGTGGTTGACACTTGAGCATTATCAACCACTGAAGTAGTTACTACAAACAATATCGAAGCAACCGGACACTCCCTCATACCGAGTTGCATTCAAAG
>DNXU01000377.1:13462-25630 GCA_003505715.1 Cyanobacteria bacterium UBA8803
CTCCCTATTTAGGACAAAGTTATCAATGTATTTAGCAACTACATCGGGTAAAACGTCCACTACGTCATGTCCTCCGCCATCAATCAGCTGTAACTGAGCTTTTGGGGTGTGGTGTGCGTAGGTTTTAGAGCGATCGATCGCTTGAGGGTCATCGTTACGCCCTTGGAGAATTAATAGGGGTACTTTTAGCTCATTGAGGCGTTCTTGCAATAATTCGGCGGTAATTTCTGAAGGCCGTCGTTGGAATAAAAGTTCGCAGGCTGTCGGTGATTTCAGCAGTAAGTGCCGTTGCTGTAGTGCTTGTTCTATACCTTGGTGACGCCCCAATAGTCGTGCTAGAGGTAGAAGCGATCGCAAGATAGTGTAAGCAATGGGGGAGCTACTAACCAACCACCACGTCCGCTGCGAGCTGTCCTGCTTCGCTTGTGTCTGAACTCCTTCCGGTGCCAACAACACCAGACCTCGGATGCGATCGCCATGGTTCAAGGCATAACTCGCAGCAATCCAGCCGCCAAGGGAGTGGCCAATTAAATATATTTGGGATAGGTTTAGCGCCTCTAGATAATTCAGCAAGCATTCCACTTCTAACTGAATTGAGTAATGGAGTTTTGGTTTCTCTGAGTCTCCAAACCCTAATAAATCGGGGGCAAAACAATGGTAATCCTGACTCAAATGCTCAATTACAGGTAACCACTGACTGCTATCGCTCCAAGAACTGTGTAAAAATACCAGAATCGGCCCCTGACCGACTTCACGCCAAAACACTTGCCCTAAGGGCAACTTAATTCGAGAATTGCGTAAGGTTAAATTCATCCTGATTGCAGGTTTTTTAGGGATATTAGGGAATGGGTGTGAGGAGATAAGAGCCGCCGTGAGTTCTGAGTTAGAAGAGTTTCCAGTTTACAACTTATCATCCATGACTCAGGCAAGTGTTGTCTTGCCGTCAAAATAGTCTTGCAATTGTCGTTCGTGGTCGTGGCTCATATTGCCCATAGGGATAGCTGAGCGATCGAAGGCTTGAACTGCCGTAATTTCCAATACATCCTGCACCTGCATGGTGCCCTCGACCTCTGCTTCCACCAAAATACAGATCGAATGGATGCGAGGATCGCGATCGGGTGCGGAGTAAACCCCAACCAATCGGCAAATCTTACTCAACTCCAGTCCAGTTTCTTCTACCAACTCCCGTTGCACAGTTGTGGGAATATCTTGGCCCCAGTCCACTATGCCTCCCGGTAATGCCCACTTACCATTGTCACGACGCCTTACCAGCACAATTTGCCCATCTGGCAAGATCGGGATGATACTCGTACCGATGATAGGATGGCGAAATATAATCCCCAGTACTGTTTGGATAAATTGCCAAGTTCGACGCATTGTAAAAGAGGGTAAGAAAGCCTGTAAATAGGTATTTTGACACTCTCCGCGATAAATCGGTGGGGAAAGTTTTAAGAGCTTCAGCCACTCTATCGGTTGAGACATGAGGCTTCTGCGGAGGATAGCTGAAGACTAGACGAAAGCTCCCGTGCTATGCCTGACAGTAGGCTAACCCCAACAGCAGGAGTCGTCCGATTGAGTTGCCACAGTTAGTAAAGATACTGTAACACTGCTAAGATAGACAAGCCAAGCCTACTCTCTTGCAAGAGTTCGCAAGGCATGATTTTTTCTTATAAAGAGGTAAACATGGCAAAGCGCCGCAATCTAAAAAAAGAAAAGGCGCAACGAAACGAAGCTTACGCCCGTAAGTTTCGCAAACGTAAAAATACAAGTCGTTTCTCCAAAAATCGGCGCTACAGCCGACCCCGCAAGGATGAAAACGCAGAAGACACCGAAGAGATAGAAGAGGATAGAACCATCTGAGTCAGTCTCGGAGTTTCAACCGGGAGATTCAGACAGAGTTTGGATTAGCTTTTTGCCCCCAAAAGGCTATTTTGCTAACCATAGCTGTCCTTTAGGGGCATCCACTGTGAAGGAGGTTTTAGCTTGCCTGCTTTCAGGGTTGCTCAATCGACTTGGTGATTGATTTAGAGTTAGGAGTTACAAATTTGGAGTTAGGAGTTGAAAAAAAGCTTCAAACTCTTAACTCCCAACTCCTAACCTTCCCCAGCTTAATGAGGTGTCAGACACTTCTAAGGCAGAAGACACAGGGCAGACTTCGGCGCGAGATCACTGTAGAAGCCTCACGCGGATCGAGTGAGCCTCGCCGAACTCCGAAGCCTGCCTCCTGCCTCTTTAAGGGCTTGCTTTACTTGCTCAAAACCAGTGCCGCCGTAACTGTTACGAGCTGCTACTACTTGAGTTGGTGCGATCGCCTCGTAAATATCTGCCTCAAATGCTGGGTGCAGTTGTTGCCATTCCGGGAGGGTCAGATCCTTGAGAAGTTTACCCGCAGCCAGACAGGTTTTCACGACCTTACCGACGAGATTGTAAGCCTCCCGGAAGGGAACGCCTTTTGATGCCAAATAGTCAGCGACATCGGTAGCGTTGGAGAAGTCTTCAGTAACAGCTTGGGCAAGGCGTTCCGTGCGGAATTCCAATCCTTCCTCTAAAAGAATTGTCATCGCTGCCAAACCAGCTTTAACAGTCTTAACGCTATCAAAAAGTGCTTCTTTATCCTCTTGTAGGTCTTTGTTGTAGGCTAGGGGCAGTCCTTTCATAAGTACCAACAAGGCTTGGAGGTGGCCGAAGACACGACCTGTTTTCCCTCGTACCAGTTCCGGGACATCAGGATTTTTCTTTTGGGGCATGATGCTGGAGCCAGTGGCACAGCTATCTTTGAGAGTAACAAAGCCAAATTCCTGGGACGCCCAAAGAATAATTTCCTCAGATAATCGGCTCAGGTGAACCATAATTAGGCTGCTAGCGCTTAAGAACTCAATGGCAAAGTCGCGATCGCTCACCCCATCAAGACTGTTGCGATAAACGCCTGTAAATTCCAGCAGTGTGGCAGTGTAATGTCGGTCAATGGGGAAGGTAGTCCCTGCTAAAGCCGAGCAACCCAAAGGGGAAATATTAACCCGCTCCCGGATCTCACCCAGTCGCTGCCAGTCCCTTTCTAGCATTTCAAAATAAGCTAAGAGGTGATGGGCTAAACTCAGTGGCTGGGCACGTTGCAGGTGGGTGTAGCCAGGAATGAGGGTTTCTACATTGGCTTGCGCCTTGTTGAGTAAAACACCTTGTAACTGGCACAACTGGTTGCGAATTTGGTCAATTTGCTCACGCAGATAGAGCCGGATATCCGTTCCCACTTGGTCATTGCGCGATCGCGCCGTATGCAACTTTTTTCCCACATCCCCAACCATCTCCGTCAAGCGTCGCTCGACTGCAAAATGGACATCTTCAGCATCAATACCCGGGTTGAATTGACCGTTGCGGTATTCTGAGCGGATTTTTTCCAAGCCATCAACCAGCTGCTGGGCTTCCTCTGACGAAATAATTCCAGTATGAGCTAGCATTTGGGCATGAGCTACCGAACCAGTCAGGTCGTACTCAATCAGTTCAATATCAAAGCCGATACTGGCATTAAAACTAACAATCGCCGGATGCAGTGCCCCTTCAAACCTCTGGCTCCAGGTTTTTTGTTCAGTCACGGTTGTTTATTGGTTATTGGTTGTTGGTGGTTGGTTATTGGTTGTTGGTTGTGGGTTGTTTGTTGGCACGATTGTCACTAAGAACCCACAAGCAATAACCTCTGTTAATACGAGGTCATCCCTCGAAACACGTAACCTGCAACTAATCCAATCAGCAATGCCCAGACTTGACCGGAGTCTATAAAGTTTTTGAACGCCCTTTGCATTCGGCCTAAAACATCCGGATCGTTAACTTGTTGAGCTAACACCAACCAATCCAGCGGCGAGTTACCGATTAGATCCCCCCAGTGGCTGATGTTATGCACGAGAGCGATTACTGGTTGCACGTCTACAACTACCATAGTAATGATTGCCTCATCACGAAATAAAATATCCGATTTTAGATTCTATAGGGGAATGGGGAAGGATGAGGAATGGGGGATAAATGTAGTGGGATGCATTATACGAAGTTGCAGTCAAAGAGATCGCTCTTTCTCCCCCCGCTTTCCAGCTGCCCCAACTCCTCCAGCTCCCACAGCTTTCTCGGTCAATCGGTAGATTTGACCTGTAACACGACTAAAGTCATATCATCTCCGTTACGGCTAGTTGAACCTGTAAACTGCTGTACTTGCTCGAACAGGTAATCTAGAATCTCTTGAGACCCGTGACCATGGTCACAAGCCCACTCGAAGGCTGCGATTAGGTTTTCCTCATCGAAGCGATCGCCCTGCTGATTCGCCACATCGGTAAACCCATCGGTGTAGTAAATAATAGTATCTCCCGCATTGAGTTGAATTTGGGCATCTTCGTACTGAGAATCTGCCTCCAAACCAATCAGCATCCCCACAGTATCCAAGCGTTGGATGGCACCAGTTGAAGCTTGCCATAGCAAGGGCGGATTGTGCGCCGCGTTGCTGTAAGACAGTACTCTGGTTTGGGGGTCGTATTCTGAATAAAAAAGCGTAACGAACCGATTGGAATTATCCAAGTCCGCATACATAACCCGGTTCAAGTGTTCTAAAATCCGGGCTGGCGAGTGACGGTTCAGAACTTCTGCTCGCAGCATTCCCCGCGTCATAGTCATAATTAAGCCAGCCGGAACGCCTTTCCCCATCACGTCGCCAATCACAATACTCCAAGGTACAGAAGCTCTCTGATTGTCAGTAGCTTCATTGTCTCCCGCACTTTGGGGTCGTAGCTGGTCGTAGTTGGTGGGAATAAAATCGTAATAGTCGCCGCCGACACGATTGGCTGTTTTACACATTGCCGCCAGCTCTATTCCCTTAATATAAGGACATTTACGCGGCAGCAGGCGCAATTGGATTTCAGCACCAATTTCTAATTCCCGATCCAAGCGTTCTTTCTTGCGCAACTCGACGGTGAGTTCATCATTAGCGATCGCTACGGCAGTTTGATCGGCAACCAAGCGCACTAACTTCTGTCGGGTGGGTGTCCAACTATATTGAGGATCGCTCGTAAACACGTACAAGCGCCCCCGTTCGACATTCTTAATCAGGATCGGGGTGCCGAATAGCTGCATGTCAGCTTCCAGATAAGCACTGACTTGCTCATCGAAGGTCGTCCAAAGCGATTCTAACCGTTCTGATGCCGTGGATAGGCTTCCCTCATCGCTAGCCATAGCAGTGACTGCACGGGTTGCCTTTTCCATAGCTTTGCGAATATTCTGATAAGCTTGGCTTTCCTGGTAATGAATTTGCTCGAGCCTTACCTGACCGTTGGGCTTGAGCAAAATTAAAGCGCCGCCTTCTGTATCTGTTACCCGCGCTGCCATCAGGGGAATTAACTCCAAAAACTGATTCAAGTTATTGAAGCTGCGTAAGGCAAACCCCAACGAGCTCAACAAATCTTGAATCTTGTGCTGTTCCCGGTGCAAACGCGCCACCAGTTCTTTGAGAGCAGAAATAGGCGTCCTTTGAGTAGCAGCACTATTATTAGTGCTGTTGGTTGGATTTGAGGGTTGGCGTGGAACAGGCCGTGCTGTCATCACATCAGGCTTTGGGAGCATTCCTTAACCTAAAGATACAATTCAGATGAATCGAGCGTAGGGTCATTGTATCCCCCAAGGTCTTAAGGTTGCTGTTAAAACACTATTGACCTTAGAAGATTCCCTGAGTTGAGTTGGGGTCTTTCAAGCAGTTCCTTCAGGGCATGAATTATACCAACCGGGTACTGTTGAGAAACGATATGACCTCCTACAGTAGCATTTTTTGTCGGTTATTGCTGAAGAGTGAAATACTGTTCCAGCTATTGTATAGGTTATTAACCTGATTTGGGGTGTAAATCATGGGCGTAATAGTCTATCGACCAATAAAACCTGTGAGGGCGCTATCCGAGTATTTGGATTTTCTTAATCCTCAATTAACAACTTAAAGTCAATATTAGCCTGGGAGCGGTGGCCTGCCTTATCTACCCCTCGGCAGATCGGGAACTATTTCACCCTTTTATGAGATAGGGATGAGACTGCACTCTTCAAAAATAAACTGGTTTTGTAATACAGAGGGAGAGGACAGGGAGAGGGCGAAAGGTTGTCATGCGTGCTAGTGTAAGCCGTTGAGGACAGCTATTTGCTCAAATAAGGAGAGGGTTTTTTCAAGAGCAGCAAAGGCGCGAACCCTAGTTGTTTGCTGTTCCCTGTTCAGCAGTTCCCTCTCCTCACCAGCCCTTCACAAATCAACTAGGAATACTCTAGCTGTGTTCTCATCAAAATGGTATGACCGTTTAATTAGGTCTGTATTACACTGAAATGAGAATTGCTAGAGAAATTTAACTATTTGCTCAAAATTTCTACATTATGTCGAAAAGCAATTAAAGCATGTTCCTTGCGCATCTCGGCGAGGGTACTGAGAATGGTATCCGAAGTCTCCTGCGATACGACTGTTTTGATCTCAATGTTGGTATTGTAGCCAGCAATATCTCCGATCCGCCTGCCGTGGCCGCCTTCACCTTGGACATCGTTAATAGTGTAACCAGTTATACCATTGCTTTTGAGTAGCTTCACCAGACGGTCTCTAAGTACAGTTTCAGCAATGATAGTAATCAAGACAGCAGGTTCGAGGGGAGTGGCTTTGGTGGACATAACTATCTCCTAAAACAGGTTCCTTCTGAACATAACCCGTTAGCGAGCAGTTACAAAGCATTGCCCATAAAAATAAGGGATATTCTATATAACAACTCGTCCGACCAACTTCGCTCCATGCAGCATGGGTGGCAAAATGAACAAAGTATGGGGGGAATATCCAGGTGAGGACAAATGAAAGCTTTGTACCGTGATTTTTTAATTCGTGACTGGGAACCGAGCGATCGCACTCTAAGTGTTAAGGTGATTCGTTCTGTACTAGCAGAATATGGTTTGGCTTGTGAACCAGAGGGAGCCGATCGGGATGTATTTGAGGTAGAAACCTTTTATCAGGCTACTGGCGGAGAGTTTTGGGTGGTTGAACGGCAAGATCTGCTAGTTGGCACAGCTGCCTACTATCCAGTGGAACGGGGCCAACTAGCTGTGGAAATTCGCAAAATGTATTTAGTGCCAGCGGCTAGGGGCCAAGGGTTGGGCCGCTATTTGCTACAGCAGCTAGAATACGCGATCGCAGTTCGGGGTTTTCAGCAAATTTGGATCGAAACTGCTAGCGTCCTCCAAGAAGCAGTCAAACTCTACGAAAGTAGCGGTTATCAGCTGACTGTAGGGGTTGAGACTAAGCGGTGCGATCGCGTTTATACTAAGCTGGTCTTGGGAAAGAGTTCTTGAATCATCAACCTACAAGAGCCTCTCACCATCCTGCAATTTTCTGGAATTCCTCCAGGTAGCAACGGTGAATTTCCTCATCAAAGCACACGAACATTACTTCCCCAATTGAGGAATTACTCAATAAAAACCGACTTGTTTCCTTAAATGCTACTTGAGCGGCAATTTCTTTAGGGAAATTTAGCGCACCTACTCCAATTGCCGGGAAAGCAATGCGGCGGCAAGATTGTTGCACGGCTAATTCCAAGCAGTGGCGGTAACATTTAGCTAATAGTTGTTCTTCTCCTTTATGACCCCCATGCCATGGAGGAGCCACTGTATGAATAACCCACTGAGCTGGTAAGTTATAACCAGAAGTAATTTTAGCCTCACCCACTGCACAACCATGTAATTGTTGACAAGCTGCTAAAAGTTCCGACCCAGCAGCACGGTGGATAGCACTGGAGATAGCACCTCCATCTGAAAGGTAAATGTCAGTCGAGTTCACAATTGCATCTACTTGGCACTGAGTAATATCACCGAGTATAGGACCCTTACCATAGGCGTAGAATAAGCTGAAATGACCCCGACTGTGAGAACTACTGCGGCGGAAAGTTTGGAAAGTAGACATTTTGCGATACTGAACTACATTCCGAGCTTGCAGTTCCTTATCCAAATCATCTAAGGCTGCTGCTTCTGGTGCTGCCATCGGTAAATCTGGCTCACTCAATATCTGCTGTTTAGTTTGTTGCAGTAGTTGTCTGGCTGTATCATACTCACCTCGATCCACTAGGCGTACAGCTTCTTTTTTGGCTCGTGCTGCCATCATTAACGCTGCCTGTTGCCGGACTTCAGGGTTAAAGGGAAATTCGTCTAATTCTGCTTTCGGGACGGATGGTAGGTGCAAGGTAACGCGAAGTTTTTGCCGTTCCTGTGCTTTGGGGTTATTCCAAGCAAGGCGAAACCTACATAAATCAGTAGTTTGTGGAGTTGGCGGAACTTTGAGGCGCACGACAACATCAATGGGATTGCCCATAATCAGGTTAGGCAATTGATAGCGACCCTTAGCATTGACGTTTAATTCATTAAGTACCTCAACTAGAGTAACACCTGCTTGGGGTTTAATTCCCAAAGTCACGGTAGTCCCAAAGGTTGATAATAAGCCAAGTAATTCTTTAGCAAACAGGTTGGGGAGTTGGTCAGGGGATTGAATGTAATAGTAGTTGCCATCACCGTTACGGGCGATCGCTTCCATCAAGTCTTCGTTATAGTCATCCCCAACCCCTAGTGTGGTGGTACTCACGCCTCGGTGTGATAAGCCACGCACATCCGCAGCAATGACATCTGGGTTTGTTTCTCCCACATTTGCTAAGCCATCTGAAAGCAACATTACTCGGTTCAAATGTTCTGGATTGAGATGCTGACTAACCTGCATTCCACCTTCACGCCAGCCTGCATGAAGTGCGGTCATATTTCTCGGTTGCAAGCCTTGGAGCTGACGGATAATCTGGGCTTTATTTTTTGCTAATGTACTAGGGACAATCGTTTCGATCAGATCGTCGTAAATTGTCACGCTGATGCGGTCAGTGGGTAATAACTGCTCTACTGCATAACAAGAAGCTTGACGGGCATATTCAATTTTTTGGCCTTGCATCGAACCAGAACGATCAATCACTAGACCAATATTGAGGGTAGGCCGTTCTAGGTTAATTTCAGCCTCCGGTGGAGTAATTCTTACTAATACATCCAGTGTGGTTACAGCATCAGTCGCAACTGCTGTCCGTAACGGAATTAGATCAATAGTTGGTACTTTCATAACTGTTTAGTGCTTTTTGAGTGATAAAGTCTCTTAAGTTTATCTCTGTATTTTTACTGTGCTGTTAACTTGCTTGACAATTCTTTTTTTTTCAACTACTTTATTAAGTTAATCTAACTTACATCAATCATAGCTGTTTTTAACAAAATGAAATATTTTATTAGACAAAGTTTATATTCAATGGGAATGATTTTAGTTGCTCCTCTTATCATCCCCTTCTTTTTGACGACTGAGAAAGAAATAATTTTGACCGATGTCAGACGATGGGTAGAGTTGTTAAGGTGGACTGGTCAATCTGATCTAGGTAATTTACTCTCTTTACTGAATCGAGCTAAAGAATTTAGAAATTTATACTACTACCGATTATTTAAAGGCAACTTGATGTCAAGAGTTGTCATGTATGTTCTTAAGATTTTTTATCCAGAATGTCCCACCTTATTTCTGGATACATCTTGCAACATTGGGCCGGGAATGTTTCTTCAGCATGGCTTCAGTACGATTGTGATGGCAGATATAGGAGAAAATTGTTGGATTAATCAGCAAGTCACAATTGGTTATAAAGATCAAAATAGCCGCCCTAAAATAGGCAATAACGTCCGTATTACTGCTGGAGCCAAAGTAATTGGAGGTATTACAATTGGTAATAATGTAACTGTGGGAGCAAATGCTGTGGTGGTGAAAAACGTTCCTGATAATTGTGTAGTGGTTGGAGTTCCAGCTTACATTGTCAAAAGAAATGGCGTGAAAGTAAAAGAAGAATTATAGCAGATCTAAAACCTACATTCCGCTTTAGTAATGGGTAATTAATATATAATCGGTAATCGTATAACAAGGTAGCTTTTACCCAATCACCAATCACCAATTACCAATTACTAATTACCAATCACCCATTACCCATCACCCATTACCAATTTCACCGATTCAGAGCATTTAAAAAACTCTGAAGAGTAGAGAGGAATCCAGGCTTTTTGGTTGGTGGCATCTCCTCGGTGGCACTTTCCTCAGTTGCCTTGGCAAGAAGTTCATCAAGAGTCTCTCCCACTGGTTTTTGAGGTGCTTCGGTAAGGAGTTGATAGTCGTCATCAGTTTCCAGCCAAACTTGCCACAGTCCAGGGTAAGAACGCAAAATGGCAGCCTTCTCAAGAGGTTGAAGGTAGTAACAGGACTCAAGGGTACTCAGGAAGCGTTCCCGCAGTTGACGTGCTGCGTAACCAATGCCAACAACTTTGAGGTCTTCCATCTGGGGGTTGAGCAAAACGCAGGGGCGATCGCCTGCCAGATTGCATAATTTTTCCACTTGGTTGACTTCCACAGCTGAGGGGGAAACCACTAAGAATGCCTCGTCCTCCGGCTGAACTCTACTGTCTACAGGCGACCGACTAGTACCAATGTCGCTCACTTTAAAAGGTATCTCTCCCCAGTCCCGGCGGGCAAGAGCAGCAGCACCAGTATCAGGGAAGAGAACTTTAAGTCCCGATCCGTATTGTTCAAAGATGGGGATAAACTCTCGGGCGATCGATTGAGCTTGGAGGGCAATTTCTGGGAAGACCAACTCAACTTGTAACCTGCGGCAACCGTCGTTCAGAGCAGCTTGAGTGGCTTCTTTAGCTTGAGCGATCGCTTCTTCTAGCGTCTTGGGAAGTTCAGCCATTAGTTGGTATAAGTTCTTAGTCCTTAGTACAGCATTCCATAAATTCGTCCCTCAAGATTAGCTAATGTACTAAGCCATGCTACTTTCAATTGCCCAACGAGCTAACTCAGTGCGGTTATGTAGCCCAGTTTTGCCCAGCATGTTAGAAACATGGCTTTCAATAGTTCGCTGGCTCACATTCAGTTGCTCGGCAATTTCCCGATTGGCCATCCCTCGCGCTACAAACTGTACCACCTTAAGTTCTGTTGGGGTCAACTCTACATCAAAGGGAACCTGGATTTTCGGCGTAACTTCTGTACCTGCTGTACCGGAGTGATGAATTAAGCGAATGGCTTGCTTGAGTGAGGATTCTACCTGAGCGACTAGTTCTTCTGGCTCAAAGGGTTTCACCATGTAGACATCTGCACCCTTGCTTAGTCCTTTGATTCGGTCTTGGCTTTGCCCTTTTGCCGAAAGAAATAGCACGGGAATCCAACTAGTACGAGGGTCTTTCCTCAGATTCTCCACTAGGGTATAGCCATCCATTTCCGGCATCATGACATCACAAATGATCATATCGGGAATCTGCTGTGCTAGGATTTCTAGCGCTTCTCTGCCATTTTCTGCCGTGATGACTTCATACCCCCGAAACTCCAGATAATCCTTGACGAGCAAGATCAGGTTGGGGTCGTCATCAATCAGCAGCAATCGTTTGTTATTTCTGACACCGTTTTCTTTCATACTCTGATACTCGTGATGCCGGGGTTGATGAGATTGGTTAATTGAGGTGAATTATTTCCTCAATATATTATCCGCCAGAAAGACTAGAGAGCGGTTACTATATTAATCTATTGACATGCTCTTTCGCTAACCTGATGGATAGGCTGGGGAATCAAATCAGGCTGTATTGCAGTCTAAGACAATTTCTGATGGGGGAGTAAGGAGCTGAGAGTCTTGCGGTTCCTGTAGTTTAGCTGGTTCAGAGTTGTGGGAAGAAGATGCTGGTAGCGGATGAATCAAGAAAGCATATTCCTCTACAACCTGGTTACCCATCAGATGCTCTTGAATAATTCGTTCGATCACCTCTGGAGTAGCGTTACGATACCAAACACCATCTGGATAAACGACTAAAATAGGTCCAGCAGTACAAACGCGCAGACAGTTCGCTTTAGTACGGAAAATGCAGTTTGGTTGAATCTCAGTAGGTTGGTCGAGGTTTAGCTCTTTAAGGCGTCTTTTCAAATAGTCCCAAGCTTCTAAACTCAGTTTTTTTGAGCAGCATTTAGGTTTAGTCTGGTCAGCACACAGAAAAATGTGTCGCTGAATTTGATTAAGTCCCAAGCTGGTTACAGTCTCTGCCAACATATCTATGAGGGATGAGGGATGAGGGATGAGGGATGAGGGATGAGGA
>DNXU01000398.1 GCA_003505715.1 Cyanobacteria bacterium UBA8803
CGCAGGAATTGCCATGCTGCAACGTCTTGCCGACTATAATCAACAGCGAGTTAAATCGGGCTATAAACCTATCAAAATCGGTATTGGCATCAATACAGGGAAGTTGATGCTAGGGACAGTTGGGGGAAAACACCGGATGGATGGCACAGTAATTAGTGATGATGTAAATTTAGCATCTCGCTTAGAAAGCCTGACTAAAAACTATGGAGTATCGTTGTTAATTTCTCAGCAAACGTTGGCGCGTTTGGAGAATCCCACAGCGTATAGTATCCGCTTCATTGAGCAAGCCACTGTTAAAGGAAAGTCAAAAGCCATAGCCATCTTTGAAGTGTTTGATGGGGATTCTCCGGAAATTAAAGATAGCAAGTTAACTACCAAATCTCTTTTTGAAGAAGGGCTGTTCCTCTACTACCAACAGGATTTTTGGCAAGCAGAAAAACTGTTTGCAGCTGTGATGAGTAGTAACTCAAGGGATAAAGTCGCACAAATTTATCTGGAACGGTGCCACCATCAGCTCAGGAAGTTTCGCTCAATCACTTCGATCTAGCCCTACTTTCGAGGAAGATTAAGGTGCATCAAGAAAAATAATGTAAACATCGTCATCTACTGCAATCAAGTTTCGGTGCGCTTATGGCGATCGCGAAGAGTAGCAATACAAATTTAGCTTACAACCCCGTTAGAACTTAAAACTACCTAAACATGACCGATAAAACAACGATACAAATTCCTGGCTACCAGATTTTAGACCAAATCTATGAAAGTGTCAATTCTCTTGTGTATCGAGGCCAAAGAGAGCAGGATAATAAGGCAGTAATCCTGAAAGTTCTCAAACAAGACTATCCCACGGCTCAAGAACTTACCCGCTATAAGCAAGAATATGAAATCACCCGCAAGCTAAACACAGAAGGTGTCGTTAAGGCTTATGGCATAGCCTCCTATCAGAGGACTATAGCCATCCTCTTAGAGGATTTTGGTGCGTCATCTTTAAAGCAATTGCTCAATAAGCGCAGGGAGACACTTTCTCTTGCAGAATTCCTTAGTATCGCTATCAAAACGGCTGAGAGTTTGGGTCATATCCACAGCCGCAATGTCATCCACAAAGATATCAACCCTACCAACATCATCTTTAACCCAGAAACTGGGCAACTGAAAATTATTGATTTTGGCATTGCTACAGTATTTACTCGCGAAAACCCTACCCTGAAAAATCCCCATGTTTTAGAAGGCACTTTAGCCTATATGTCCCCAGAACAAACGGGGCGGATGAACCGTTCTTTGGATTACCGTACCGACTTTTACTCCCTAGGTGTCACGTACTATGAACTGCTGACGGGACAACTACCTTTTGCAACCACTGATGCACTAGAGTTGGTGCATTGTCATATCGCCAAACAGCCAGTACCACCCCATCAGGTTCATGCAGAGATTCCCCAAATTATTTCAGAAGTTGTGATCAAGTTGATGGCGAAAACAGCGGAGGAGCGCTACCAGAGCGCCTGGGGACTCAAAGCTGATTTAGAAAAATGTCTAAGCCAGTTACAAGAAAAGGGCAATATAGCAGGCTTTCCTCTCGCTACCAAAGATATTTCTGATAAGTTTCAAATCCCGCAAAAACTCTATGGTAGAGAAGCCAAAGTTGAAGCTTTACTAACAGCATTCGAGCGGGTAGCAGAAAATCCTAGCTCCCGAAATGAAATGATGTTAGTAACGGGTTATTCTGGCATCGGCAAGTCATCGCTGGTTGCCGAAATACATAAGCCGAATACTCGGCTGCGCGGCTATTTCATAGAAGGAAAATTCAATCAATTTCAACAGAATATTCCTTATTCAGCTCTTGTGACTGCCTTGAAGGGATTAGTAAGACTAATTTTATCAGAAAGCGAAGCTAAACTTGAGCAATGGCGACAAAAACTTTTAGCGGCCTTGGGTGCTAACGGTCAAGTTATTATTGACGTGATTCCCGAAGTAGAACTAATTGTTGGCAAACAGCCCGCTGTGCCAGAGTTAGGAGCAACTGAGTCCCAAAATCGCTTTAATCTAGTCTTTGGGCAGTTCATTCGAGCATTTTGTACCAAAGAGCATCCCCTGGTCATATTTCTGGACGATTTGCAGTGGGCCGACTCTGCCACTCTTAAGTTAATAGAACTGATGATGAGGGATAACGATAGCAACTATTTATTTTTAATTGGAGCTTATAGAGATAACGAAGTCAACCCAGCACACCCCTTAATGATGACGCTTGAGGGATTGCAGAAACAAGGAATAACAGTCAATTTTATTACCTTAAGCCCTTTAGAAATAGAGCATATTGCTCAACTAATTGCTGACACATTACATGCTAATGCTGAGGTAGTAAAACCTTTGGCAGAACTAGTAATGCACAAAACTGGTGGCAATCCTTTCTTTGTTAATCAATTTCTAAAAACCCTGCACGGGCAGAACTTAATAACATTCAATTTTGAGCATCACTGCTGGCAGTGGGATATTGAGCAAATTCAAGCACAGGACATCACAGACAATGTAGTGGAGTTAATGATTGGCAAGTTGAAGAAACTGCCAGCAACCACACAACAGGTTTTACAGTTGGCGGCTTGTGTGGGTGCTTATTTCGACTTAGACACTATATCTATTATCTGCGAAAAATCCAAAGAATCAGTTTTCTCAGATGTAGTAACTGCAATTCATTCAGAGTTAATTATGCCAACATCGGAGCTAGATAATCAACTGTTAATTCAAAACTACAGATTTCTACACGATCGGGTCCAACAAGCGGCTTATGCCTTAATTAACGAAGATCAAAAACAAGCAAATCACCTACGAATTGGTCAATTGTTATTGCAGAATACTAAGCCTGAGGCTTTATCAGAAGAGATATTTGAGATTGTCGATCATCTCAATTTTGGCCTAGGAACAGGCACAAATGTATTGCCGCTACTAGCAGATCGAGAAGGGCTAAATGAAATAGCCAAACTAAATTTAATGGCGGGGCAGAAAGCTAAAGCAGCAACAGCTTACCGAGCAGCTCTCAAATATTTTGATACAGGGCGGAAACTTTTGAGTACAGACAGTTGGCAAAACTCCTATGAATTAACTTTATCTTTGTACGAAGAATCAGCAGAGGCAGCGTACCTGTGTGGTAATTTCGAGCAGATGGAGCAATTAGCTGCTGTCGTGTTAAAAAATGCCAAAACCGTACTGGAGAAAGTCAAAGTTTATGATGTCAAAATTCAATCAGCTGGAGCCCATGGCAACTTTAAAGAAGCGATTAAAATTGGACTGGTGGTGCTGAAGCTGTTAGGGATAATATTACCAGAACAGCCCAGCCAAGGCGATATTCAACAAGGATTTCAGGAAACCGCTTCCCTCTATGTCGAACCAGAAATCGAACAGTTAATTAACCTGCCAGACATGACCAAACCCGAACCGCAGGCAGCCATCTATATCTTATCGAGTATCAGTGCTGCTGCCTTTATAGCTGCCCCTGAACTCATGTTACTGATTGTCTCATCAATGGTTAATTTATCTATTAAATACGGTCATGCCACCTGGTCGGCATTTAGTTATGCGGCTTACGGATTAATTCTGTGTGGAGTTGTTCAAGATATTGAGTTGGGTTATAAATTCGGCAAATTGGCTTTAACTTTAATGCAACGGTTAAATGCCCAGAGAGGCAATACTAGAGCCTTGGAGGTATTGGGAGCTCACGTAATCCACTGGAAAGAACATTTCAGGGAAACACTACCAATTGTGAGTGAGGGCTATCGCAGCGGAGTGGCAACTGGAGAATTTGAATTTGCAGGTTATTGCGCCTTTTTTATCTGCGATCACTCCTATTTTATCGGTCACGAGCTTGCAGATCTAGAAAAGAAGATGATGACCTACGGTAACGCCATTAGTCAAATTAGGCGGGAAAACCCTTTTTACTGGGTGGCTATGTTTCGGCAGGCTGTCCTTAACTTGCTAGGTCGGTCAAAAAAAACCAGCTGTTTAATTGGTGATGCCTACAATGAGGAGCAATGGCTACCTCTTGCTATTAAAGCCAATGATAGATTAGGACTTCACTTACTTTATCTAAATAAGCTGATCTTAAGTTATCTTTTTGGTGAGGAGCATCAAGCCGTACAAAATGCTGTTCAAGCAGAACACTATTTAGATGGCGTGACAGCAATGGTAGTTGTACCTATGTTCCATTTCTATGATTCTCTGGCTCATTTAGCTCTGTTGGCTGATGCCGCCAATTCTGAGAAAAAGGCTTGGCTTAATCGCATTAACAGTAATCAAGAGAAAATGCAGAAATGGGCATATCATGCCCCAAGTAATTTCCGGCATAAATTTGAGCTAGTAGAGGCAGAGAAAGCACGAGTTTTGGGGCAAGTCGTTGCAGCAATGGATTTTTATGAGCGAGCCATATCTGGAGCCAGAGACAACGAATTTATCCAAGAAGAGGCATTAGCTTATGAATTGGCAGCCAAGTTTTATCTAGCGCGGGGGATGGAGAAGTTTGCTCAAACTTATATGAAAGAGGCTCATTACGCCTACACTCGTTGGGGAGCGCAGGCAAAGGTGGAGGATTTAGAAGCAAAATACCCGCAGTTACTGCCTAAATCATCGGCTAACCACACAGTAAATAACACTATCTCAATTCACAGTCAGTCAGCATCATTGTTGGATTTAGCTAGTGTAATGAAATCGGCGCAAGTAATATCTAGTGAAATTATGTTAGATAAGTTACTTGCTTCCTTAATGAAGATTCTCATGGAGAATGCTGGAGCGCAAACAGGTTTTCTAATTTTGGACAGAGCCGGAGAATGGGTAATTGAAGCCTCTAGAAAGGTCGATGCTGATAACGTGACAGTGTTGCAATCAATTCCTATTGCCGAACAGCTACCGATATCAATCATTAATTATGTCACCCATACCAGAGAAACGGTCGTTAAGCTCGATGCCGCGCAACAGGGTAAATTTACCCTTGACCCCTATATCAAAGCAAATCAGACCAAATCTATCTTGTGTGCGCCATTAATAAACCAAGGTCAACTCAGTGGCATTGTCTATCTGGAGAATAATCTCACCACCGGAGCTTTTACCCCAGAGCGGTTGGAAGTCATACAATTATTATCAGGGCAAGCTGCGATCGCAATTACCAATGCCAAACTCTACGCCGAAGTTAAAGAAAGCGAACGACGGTTGAATCAATACCTAGAAGCAATGCCTATGGGTGTATCTGTACACACTCCCACCGGACAACTCCACTATGCTAACCAAATGGCACAACAGTTACTCGGCATCAACATTGCTCCAGAAGCCAAAACCGAGCAATTAGCAGAGGCATACCAAGTTTATCGTGCCGGAACCAAAGAGTTGTACCCAATTGACCAACTACCTATTGTCCGCTCTTTCTCCGGCGAAACAGCTAAGGTTGAGGATATGGAACTTCACCAACCGGATAAAATTCTGCCCCTAGAAGTTTCGACCACTCCCATATTTGATGAAATGGGTAACATTGTCTATGCGATCGCTGCCTTTCAAGACATTAGCGATCGCAAACAAGCAGAAAAGTTGATCGCCGAATACAATCGCACCTTAGAAATTCAAGTTGCCGAACGCACCCAAGAACTGGCTCAAGCCCTCGAAGATCTCAAAGCTACCCAAGACGAACTGATTCAATCAGCCAAAATGGCCGCTTTGGGACAGCTAATTGCAGGTATTGCTCATGAATTGAATACCCCTCTAGGAGCCATTCGCTCCTCAGCAGGAAATATTGCCAAATTCTTAGATCAAGCCCTAGAGAACTTACCCACACTGTTTCAATCACTCTCCCTTGATGAGGGGCAAATTTTCTTGACTTTACTGCAAAATTCTCTCCAACAAGAAGTAATGCTTTCCACTAAAGAAGAGCGCCAATTTAAGAGAGCTTTAAGGCGACAGTTAGAAGACTTAGAGATCGATAATGCTGATTTCATTGCTGAAAGACTGGTAATCATGGGAATTTATGACCAAATTGACCCCTTTGTGCCCTTATTCAAAAGATCTGATAGTACTAAAATCTTAGAAATTGCCTATAAACTTTCAGAATTAAAACGAGGAACGGCCACTATTCATACTTCTACAGATCGAGCATCAAAAGTAGTATTTGCCTTGAAAAGTTATACCCATTATGATCAATCGGGGGAAAGGATTATATCTAACTTAACACAGGGAATCGAAACTGTCTTAACCCTCTATAGTAATCAACTCAAACAGGGGGTTGAAGTCATCAGGAACTATGCTGAAATTCCATTAATACCCTGTTATCCGGATGAACTCAATCAGGTTTGGACAAACCTCATCCATAATGCCTTGCAAGCAATGAACAATCGAGGCACTTTGACGATTGATGTAAGTCAAATTGAGCGGCAGGTTAAGATTAGTATTACTGATAGTGGCTCTGGGATAACTGAAGAAATTATGTCTAAAATATTTGAGCCATTTTTTACTACTAAACCAGCTGGAGAAGGCAGTGGCTTAGGGCTTGATATCGTCAAAAAAATCATAAAAAAGCATTCCGGCGACATCACTGTACAAAGCCAACCAGGCCAGACTACATTCAATGTATTGCTGCCAATTAATGACTAAAGACTAATAACTAAGGACTAAGGACTAATGACAAAAGCCGTTATTTTGTGTGTTGACGACGAAAAAGCCGTATTACAGAGTCTCAGAACGCAACTCATGGAAGCATTTGGCAATGCCTACATCTATGAATTGGCTGAAGATGCTAATGAGGGTTTAGAGATAATTAATGAACTTAGTGAGGATGGCATGAAAATTATTCTAATTGTTTCAGATTGGTTAATGCCCGGTATGAAGGGGGATGAGTTTCTCATCAGAGTGCATCAGCAATTTCCCAACGTAGTTAAAATTATGTTAACTGGCCAAGCCGATGAATCAGCCATTCAACGGGCAAAAGAACAGGCGAACCTCCATTGCTGCTTATCTAAACCTTGGACTGAAGAAGAATTAATCCAAACCCTTAAATCGGGTTTAGCCCAATTATGACTAAACAGGTAATCGTCTGTGTAGATGATGAGACAACCGTACTCAGAAGCCTGAGAGCTGAACTTCAACAAGCGATCGGTAGTGATTACTATATAGAAATAGCAGAAGGAGGAGAGGAAGCCTTAGAGTTAATTTCAGAATTGCTAGATGAAGCAGATGAAGTGCCCTTAGTCATTTC
>DNXU01000373.1:0-151 GCA_003505715.1 Cyanobacteria bacterium UBA8803
ATATTTTAATTGTTGATGATACACCACAGAATCTGCAAGTTTTATCTGCTACCCTCTCGGAGCGGGGATATAAAGTGCGGGGTGTCATCAAGGGCCAAATGGCTCTCAGAGCAGCTAGATCCGCTCCCCCCGATCTGATTTTGCTCGACAT
>DNXU01000373.1:268-2722 GCA_003505715.1 Cyanobacteria bacterium UBA8803
ACTAAACCCTTTCAGGTGGAAGAAGTTTTGGCACGAGTTGAGCATCAATTAACTATTCGGAGACTATCTAAGCAACTCCAAGAGCAAAATCAAAAGTTGCAACAGGAGATTCAAGAACGGCTGAAAGCAGAACAAGCTGCCGCAGCGGCCTCAAAAGCCAAAAGTGAATTCCTGGCTAATATGAGTCACGAACTGCGCACTCCCCTCAATGCCATCTTAGGTTTTACCCAAGTTATGACCCGCGATCCAGATCTCAACCCGGAACAGCGGGAACATTTGGGAATTATTAATCGCAGTGGCGAGCATTTATTAGAGTTGATTAACGATGTTTTAGATTTATCTAAAATTGAAGCAGGTATTATTTCGCTTTATGAAAGTAACTGTGACCTGTATCGCTTGCTGGATAATTTAGAAGAAATGTTCCAAATCAAAGCGGAACAGAAAAATTTACAACTTGTATTTATTGTTCCTGCCAATGTCCCTCAATATGTAAAAACCGATGCCAAGAAATTACGAGTCTGTTTAATTAATCTGCTTGGTAACGCTATTAAATTTACTGAACACGGTACTGTGGCTTTACGAGTCAGCGTGGCAGTGGATTTGGTAACGGCTGGGGGGGAAACTGGGGATAGTTCATTTTTTAATAGGCTTTATTTTGAAGTTGAAGATACTGGGCCTGGGATTGCTCCTCAGGAGATAAATAATCTGTTTGATGCTTTTGTGCAAACTGAGACGGGGCGGAAATCTGCGGAAGGAACAGGTTTGGGGTTAACTATTACTCGCAAATTTGTACAATTGATGGGGGGAGATATTACGGTGAGGAGCATTGTAGGTGAAGGGACAACTTTTAGATTTGACATCAAAATTGCTGAGGCAGATTCGCCGGAAATCATCACCAAACCTCTGACACGGGTGGTTGGGTTAGAACCAAACCAAGGGTTGTACCGTATTTTAGTGGTTGATGACACTAAAGAAAATCGTCTGCTGTTAGTTAAGTTACTTGAACCGATGGGTTTTGAGGTGCGAGAAGCAGAAAATGGTGTTGAAGGGGTTGCTTGGTGGGAAAGTTGGCAACCCCAACTGATTTGGATGGATACGCGGATGCCTGTAATGGATGGGTTAGAGGCAACTAGACAAATTAGATCTAGGGAGAGGGGCAAAGCCACACAAGGGGAGAATTCGGCTTCCTCAAGTTCCCTTTCCAACCCTGATACTATCATTATTGCCCTTACAGCCAGTGCCTTTGAGGAAAGGCGAGGGGAAATTCTGGCAGCAGGATCGGACGATTTTGTGCGTAAACCCTTTACTGAAGAAGTAATTTTTGAAAAGATAGGACAATATCTAGGGGTGCGTTACGTTTATGAAGATTTGCCTCCATTAACAAGGTCTGGCCGTAGAGTTAAGGCAATTGATGAAAAATCAGATTTATTCTTCGTGGAAAAATTTTCAGCCATGCCCCCCAGTTGGGTGGAACAACTCTATCAGGCAGCTAATCAAGTTAATGAAGAACTAGTTCTCCAGTTAATCAGGGAGATTCCCAAAGAAGAGGCGGATCTAGCTGAGGCTTTGATGGATTTGTGCCATGACTTTCGTCTGGATATCATCGTGCGTCTAACTCAATTGGTTAGAAAATGAACGATCGCCATTGTTGCAATGATTCAAGAGCAATTACCAACTACAATCAAAAAGAACGGAATTAAACTATTATTGGTCGATGATAAGCCCGAAAACTTGCATTTTTTATCCAGGTTGCTGACAGAGCAAGGCTATCAAGTGCAAAGAGCTATCTCCGGCCAATTGGCAGTGAATGCGGCGATCGCATCTCCTCCAGATTTAATTTTGCTTGACCTAATCATGCCAGGGATGGATGGGCATGAAGTTTGTCACAGGTTGAAAGCAACGGAAACAACCAAGGACGTTCCGGTAATTTTCTTGAGTGCCATAAATGAAGCATCGGCTAAATTAAATGCCTTTAGAGCAGGTGGCGTTGACTACATTACTAAACCGTTTCAAGTTGAAGAGCTTTTAGCTCGTATAGAGAATCAACTTACTATTCAAACGCTACAAAAGCAATTAAAGGATAAAATGCAAAGGCTACAGCAGGAGATTAGCGAACGGCAACGGGCAGAAGCTGCCTTGGTTGAGCGCATAAAATTAGCTGCGTTAGAGGCAGATATCGGGATTGGCCTGACTCAGGGTAAGAATTTGCAGGACATGCTCAGTCGTTGTGCTTCTGCCTTGTTGAAACATCTTGATGCTGTATTGGCCTGCATCTGGACGCTGAATGAACGAGAAAACATCTTGGAACTGCAAGCTAGTGCTGGGATGGATGCACCCTTCAAGGATACTCACCAGCAGGTAAGAGTCGGTCAGTGTCCCATCGGTTTGATTGCTCAAAATCGCCAGCCCTACATTGAACGGGGAAGGGGGGCTGGGGAAGGGGGAATGGGGAAT
>DNXU01000450.1:0-4071 GCA_003505715.1 Cyanobacteria bacterium UBA8803
AGACTTAATGAAATTGGTATTAGATGTAGCTGGGGAAGAAAAACTGATCCGTGAGGCTCTCGCCAAACACATTCAGACAGGTCAAATTGAGTTAGATGTATTGCCAGAAGCTACGATCCGCAACATTAACCAGAAATTGCGGGAAAAGCCCTACAATGTTTTTCACTTCATCGGTCACGGCGTCTTTGAGAACAACCAAGGTTTTATGGCTCTCGTGGATGGGGATGGCAAGGCTAAATTATTGAATGATGAAGGGTTTGCCAACTTATTCTTAGGCAACCGTAACCTAGGGTTAGCTGTACTCAATTCTTGTCAAGGTGCGACAGTATCATCTAATCAAGTGTTTGCAGGCATCGCCCCCAATTTAGTCCGGCGTGGCATCCCGGCAGTCATTGCCATGCAATACTCCATCCTTGATTCTACAGCCAAGTTATTTGCAGATGAATTCTACCGCACCCTTGCTCTGGGTTGGCCTGTAGACGCTGCCATCCAGACAACTCGCAATGCCATTTCTATAGAAGTTGGACTAGATCGGCCCGACTTTGCTACACCTGTACTTTATATGCGAGCTAAGGATGGCATGATTATGAGTGGGTTAAGTTGAGGGGTGTATACTCACCTGCAATAATAATGATATGAAATGTAAATGAACGTCAAAAATTGGGAGTTAGATGGTCACCAGTTCAGAGAACTCCGACATATACTGACGAATGCCTTCACTAGCGAGACTGCTCTTAGACAGTTAGTTTTAGAGAATTTGAATGTATCTCTCGGTACAGTTGCCAAAGGGGAAAATCTCGGAGAGCTGATCTTCTCTCTAATCGAATGGGCTGGTTCAGAAGGAAGAGTAGAAGAACTTGTGATCGCGGCTGCCTATGAAAGATGCGGCAATCTGAGCATTCAAAATTTTATTGAAAATAATATCGATCAGTTAATTGAATTTGAGAAACATTTATTATCGCCCCAATTGGTAGTTAACTTAATCGCAATTCTTAAGTTAGCTAGGGATTTTAACGTAAATTGGGAGATCGCCAAAACTATCTTGCCGTCAAACATAACGATTGCTCGATCCCAAAATATTAAAGTTTTTGAACAGCCTGAGTTATCCAACTGGTTTAAATGCTTTACGCTCCTGAAGCTTTTATTAGAAGACTATCCAGTATTGGAGGAACGTTCTAGCCTTGCGGTCTTTGTTGAACATTTATTAAAAGAATCTCAGCTAGATAATTCTATCAAACAGCAGTTGCAAGAATGGCTGCACCAGCTTGACCCTAATTTGAGTTGCCAGCCTAGTCCTAGTGGCTCTGCAACAGCCTCTGTGAGGTCATCCAATCAACCTGGGAGTGAGGCGCTGCAAGCTTACTTGATGATTACAGTGAATCCGGAAAAGAAGACTCAAGTTAGAGCGATCGCCAGTCTACTTTGTATTTCTCCCACAGGTACAAGAAAAGAACTTCCGGTACATCTGAATCCGGAGTCAAACGAGCGTGGGGTTTTGTGTACTAGGAAGAAATTGCCGGAGACAGTTGAGAAATTTATCAAAAAAGCTATTGAGTATGAACTCGAAAAACCAGCCAATAAATTGGGATGCGTTAACTATGACTTGACTATTGAAGTGTTTTTAGCAAGCGAGTACCTTTGTGAACCTATCGATTACTGGAAAATCAAAGATGATTTCGATAATCCAGTCTGCCTCGGCTCCCAATATCGGCTGGTGGTGCGATCTTACGATCGTGTAGTCAAACCTGGTCTGAAGAATGCTTTCTCTAAGTCATGGCATAGTGCAAAAGAGTTTTTGGCACAGAATCCTGATGCTGTATTACTTCAGCAGAAGATTCAACACCTAGACCAGATTGATTGCAATCGACTGTTGTTGCTCCAAGAGGAACTCAAAGAGAAAATTGGGCTTAAAGTTATCTGCGCCTTACCTGAGTCTGAGCGAGAAATGGTGAAATTTTTGCAGGCAATGCTGAATTCTGGTGTAATGATCGCCTGTTGGACTCGATGCCGTGGACTACCTGGTTGTGAGGTCATGGCTGGCATTGAGCAATTCCTGACGCCTGAACTATTGCGTAATTCCTGTGAGTTGTTGGAAAAAGTGAGAAAAGAGCGGGCATCTGCGTTTTATGGTGAAATACCAGAAAAGCATTGGGCAAGCCATCTTACCCTGCTATGGGATGATTTGGAACGGATGCCTACTCTGGAGTCATTTTAGAAGGGAGGGCAGCGATCGCAATGAGTCAAGATTGGCGGATTTTTGAGGGAACGGCAACCCCTCACGATGGAATTAATCGCCTGCTCAAGATTGAGGCTCCCAGTTGGCGTCGGTTTGCTAACTCGACAGCTAGCTTAGCAGCAAACAACGATTTGGAGTACTGGAGAGAATTGCTGAAAATTGCCCGCACTCGATCGCGAGATTTGCAGCGCGGACAAAGCTTTCGAGTCCAGCAGGCTCAAACCAATGTGATAGATGCTGTTAATGCCGCACTTTACTTACGACGACCCTTGCTAATTACAGGTAAACCGGGATCTGGCAAAACTTCGCTGGCTTATGCGATCGCCTATGAGTTAAAGTTGGGGCCAGTACTAACCTGGTCGGTTACAGCTCGCTCAAATCTTCAGCAAGGGTTATATCAATATGATGCGATCGCCCGGTTACAAGATGCTCAACTCAGCCACATGGATTCCTCGGAACCACTGACCGAGCGGAATTACCGTAACATTGGGCAATACATCCGCTTAGGGCCAGTCGGTACAGCATTTTTACCATCCCGACGCCCACGAGTATTGCTGATTGACGAAGTTGATAAGAGTGATATTAATTTACCCAATGACCTGCTGAATTTGCTGGAAGAAGGGCGCTATGAGATTCCTGAACTCAGAAGACTTGCCAAACGGGGGGAAAAAAAGCAACTGGTAGAATCAGAGGATGGGTTGGATGTAGAAATTGAGGATGGACAGGTGCAGTGTCAGGCATTCCCGGTTGTAGTGATGACTAGTAACGGAGAGCGGGAATTTCCATCAGCCTTCCTGCGACGCTGCGTGCGGGTGCAGATGCCAACTCCTGAAAAAGAAGCACTTGTTAGCATCGTTAAAGCTCATTTGGGGGCAGAGTCGATCCAACAATTTGAGTCCGTTATTGAAGAGTTTCAAGACCGCAACGAGCAGGAAGAGGGAAATTTGGCCACTGACCAATTGCTCAATACCCTGTATCTGCTGACTCAAAATGCTGATGAAAACGCGATTAAAGACTTGTTGTTTAGTTCCTTAACCCGTCTGGGAGAAGGACAATGATAGAGCGCCTGATTGCGGAATTAGGCGAGAAGTTAGATTTAACTGCCGAGGAACTGGCAGATATTATCTGGTTAACGTTGATTCGGCAGCAAGGCACAGCATCAAGAGCGGACATCGTTACTGTGTTTGAACAGAGTTCGTCTACTGATGCTTTTGAAATAGCTAACGTCAGCGAAGAGTATACAGCAGACAGTCTTACCGTAGTTGAACAGAGTTCGTCCGTTGAGTATCGGGGGTCATCTTCGCCACCTATATCAGTCTCGACCTCCAAGCAACAACCTACTAAAGAGCCTGTAGTGGGAATTGCCCCACGGCGTTCACAAACGACCCCGTTGAATCGTTTGCCGATTAAGGTGCCAAATCCGCCCTCAATTCGCGATCCACTTGCCCTGGCGCGATCGCTACGTCCCCTGATGCGAAAAGTACCGTTAAAAGAGATCGAGGGATTAGACGAGCAAGCCACTGCCCAACAAATTGCTGAAGTAGGTATCTGGCAGCCAATTGTGAAACCTGCCCTAGAACCTTGGCTGGAGTTGGTATTAGTGGCAGATGAAAGTGCCTCTATGTTGATTTGGCGGCAGACGGTGTTGGAATTTCGCAAGCTGTTGCGGAATTATGGGGCATTCCGGGATGTGCAGCTTTGGGGACTTTACGGGGATACCTCTCCCTCATCCTCTCAGGACTTAGGCAAACGCCCCCCTAACCCCCCAAATCTGGGGGGAACAAGAAGTTTGTTGTCCTCTTCTCCCCCTCAAAGTTGGGAAGAACAGGGTGTGT
>DNXU01000450.1:4138-8575 GCA_003505715.1 Cyanobacteria bacterium UBA8803
AGGGTGTGTCGTCCTCTTCTCCCCCTCAAAGTTGGGGTGGGCAGAATTTCTCTGCATCTTCTCCCCCTCAAAGTTGGGGGGGATGGGGGGGGCAAGGTTTCTGGCGATGTATCAAAACCCTCACCGGGAATTCAGCCGAGATTAAAGCGCTGGCAATTGATCCCAATGGGCAGATAGTTGCTAGTACTAGTGCCGACTATGGCATCAAGCTTTGGGATATTAGCACCGAGCAGGAGAGACGCACTCTTAAAGGGCATTCTGGCTCTGTATTTGCCATTGCCTTTAGCCCAGATGGACGAACCCTTGCTAGTGGTAGTGCTGATAAGACGATCAAATTGTGGAATGTTAATACTGGGCAAGTGATACGCAGTCTCAAAGGGCATTTGTACTATTTTCTAGCCGTCGCCTTCAGTCCTGATGGCAAGACCCTGGCCAGTGGTAGTGGGGACTGTACGATTAAATTGTGGGATGGGATTACCCTGACTCAGAAGCGCATCTTCAAAGGGCATGATGACAGCGTTCATGCTGTGGCGTTTAGTCCCGACGGACAAACCCTTGCCAGCGGTAGTAGAGACGGTACGATCAAACTCTGGGATGTGAGTTCCCCAGTTCGGAAGGATACCATTACTTTAACTGGGCATGGGGGTGTAGTTTATGCTGTGGCCTTTAGTCCCGATGGGCAAACCCTGGCCAGTGGCAGTGCTGATAATACCATCAAGCTGTGGGATGTTAGTACAGGTCAAGAAAAGCTAACTATTCAGGGACATGCAGATGAGGTTCGTGCCGTTGCCTTTAGAGCTGATGGTATGACTATTGCCAGTGGCAGTCACGATCGAACCATCAAATTGTGGAATCTAAATAGTGGAGATTTAGTAGAGATCTTGTCTGAGCATTCTGGCGCTGTTAAGTCTGTGGTTTTCAGTTTGGATGGGCAAATGTTACTTAGTGGTGGTAGTGACAAAACCATTAGAATCTGGAGCTGTTGAAAAAAACGTTTGAACCATGTTTAATTGGTTAGGGCGAGTTTAATTTTTGATGACCCGCTTTGCCTCTAGCTAGCCGTTAGGTTATGCTAGCCAAAATGAAGCACATCGAGCAGTACTACGAAATTCTGGGACTGAAGCCAGGTGCCTCCCTTGAGGAGGTGAAGCAAGCTTACAGGGAGTTAGCAAAAGTCTGGCATCCCGATCGCTTCACCAAGCATCCTCAACTCCAACAAAAGGGGGAAGAGCAACTCAAGAAAATCAACGAAGCTTACCAATGGCTCAAGTCCTATTACACTGTTTTACCTCAGCCAGAGGCCCACAGCTACGGCGATGCTCAAACCTACTATAAGAGGGGAATGGAGCAGGCTCAAGGTGGCAAATATTGGCAGGCCATTGAGAGCTTTACCAAAGCCCTGTGGATCAATTACCAAGATGCTAAAGCTTATAAATATCGGGGGCTAGCCTACTCCCAACTAGGAGAGCATCTCAAGGCCATTAGGGATTTCAACCAAGCTGCCGACCTGTATTGGCAACGGGGGAATATAGAAGACTACTATGATATCCTCTTCTGTATTAGCAAGCTGCAAAACATGGTATTGCAGCCGCTTCAGGAACGGTGGCGCTGCATTCATACCCTCAAGGGTCACGCCTACTTTGTTTATGCGGTAGCAATTAGCCCAGATCGGCAGACTCTCGTCAGTGGCAGCACTGACGGAACAATTAAGCTGTGGGATGTGCGGACGGGGAAGGCACTCGATACCTTTAAAGGACATTCCGGCTTGTTTGGGTATATTCAGTCCCTTGCCATTAGTCGGGATGGGCGAATTCTGGTCAACGGCAGCAATGATAAGACAATTAAGATTTGGCAGTTAAGTAGCAGAAGGGAAGTGCGCAATTTTACGGCGCATTCTGGCTTGTTTGCTGGGGTGAAGTCTGTGGCTATTAGCTGGGATGGCACTATTGTTGCTAGTGGTAGCGATGACAAAACCATCAAACTTTGGGATCTACAGAAGGGGCACTCCTTAGAAACCCTCACAGGTCATAGTGGTGGGGTAAATTCCATTGCCATTAGTCCAGATGGGAAGATTCTTGCCAGTGGCAGTAGCGATCACACGATTAAATTGTGGCAGTTAGAGAAGGGGCGATCGCTGCATACTCTGAAAGGCCATACTGATACGGTGAATTGCGTGGCGTTTAGTCCGGATGGGAAAATTCTCGCTAGTTGCAGCGGGGATAGAACGATTAAGCTCTGGCAGGTGAGTACCGTGCGAGAAATAAAGACTCTCAAAGGTCATACTGACGCAGTGAATTCCATAGCATTTAGTCCGGATGGGCTAATTTTAGTTAGTGGGAGTGGAGATAAGACCATCAAGTTATGGCAATTAGGAAAAGGTCGGAAACTCCGTACCCTGAAAGGGCATACTGCTGCCGTTCATGCGGTGGCTATTAGTGCAGATGGGCAGACGATCGCTAGCGGTAGTGCAGATAAGACGATTAAGATTTGGGGTTGTGATTAAATACCCAGTTTAAATGCACAACAGCTTATCATGTCTGATGATATCACGCACCATGGAGTTAAAGTATAGTGGTAATGGTGCGTTACGCTACGCTAACGCACCCTACAGATAGAGGCTACTATTCACTATTTTCTAGCTAGAGCCTAGTTTTAAGAACGAGGAGCATCTTGTAATTCTCCTGGACGCACGGTTAGCTGCTGAGTCTGATTACCTCGCTGCACCTTAACCCGCAATCCTTGACCAACTTGACTGCTTTCCACCATTCGCTGCAACTGTTCCGCAGTAGTTACTGATTGTCCGTTGATTTCTATAATCACATCTCCCCGACGTAAACCCGCTGTAGCTGCCGGACTGTTTGGTACTACTTGTACTACTAACACCCCGTTAATTTCCGGAACCATAAACGGTGAATTAGGATCGCTATTCGACTGTTTTGCGAGTTCTGGAGTCAGGCTAAGCATCCGCACGCCGATATAGGGGTGGGAGATTTTTTCACCGCGAATCAGTTTGTCTTTAATTACCTTAGCTTTATCAATGGGAATCGCAAACCCAATCCCTTGAGCATCAGCACGAATAGCGGTGTTAATGCCAATCACTTCACCCCGATCATTTAACAGTGGCCCTCCGGAGTTGCCAGGGTTGATCGCAGCATCAGTTTGAATAAAGTCTAACCTTTTGTCAGGAATACCCACTTGAGCGCTGGAACGGTTAAGGGTACTGACGATTCCCAAAGTCACAGTATTATCTAATCCTAAAGGATTGCCTACTGCGATCGCCCAATCCCCAACCTGTACTGCACTGGAATTTCCCAGAGGTGCAACTGGCAGGTTTTGCCCGTTAATTTTAACCACCGCTAGATCTGACGGCTCATCAATCCCCCGTACCTCACCTTTAAAAGTACGTCCATCCTTGAGAGTGACATTCACCGTATCAGCACCCGTAACCACATGGGCGTTGGTAAGAATTATGCCATTGGAGTCAATGATGAAACCCGAACCCTCTCCCCGCTGGCGATACTCTTGAGGCATCCGAGGAAACTTTTCATCCCCGAAGAAGCGGCGGAAGAAGGGGTCGTCAAAAAAAGGATCGGGAATATTAGCAGTAACGGTACGCTCCGTGTCAATTCGCACTACCGCAGGCCCAATGCGATTAACAGCAGCCGCCACAAAACTACGACTGTTGTTCTGTTGCAACGGTACAGCACTAAGTTCAGCTGCCATTGCTGTAGGCATAACGGATAAGGACGGCAGCTTGGCAACTAATAATGTCGGAAATGCCTGTAGACCAGTCAAGGTCAAAATACCACCCAACACTAAAGTTAGAGCATAAGTGCCCACTTGACGCAGCAGCCCGAACCGCTCTTTAAACAATGACATGGGAAAACCCTCCAATTGCTAAGACTTTAGTCATAATGCTAACTCCTTAAAAATTAGGCTTGGTTCATTGTTTGTTGTTTGTTGTTTGTNNTGTTCGTTGTTCGTTGTTCGTTGGCATTAGTCATTAGCTATATAATTTTTAGAATATGGGGGATGGCAGTATAATTGTGTTCGGTTGTGCGAGCGAATGGTGTCGCAATTCCCGTACTTGGGCTAGAGTTATGTGAGCATTTCTTGGGTAGTTAGTCAATTAGTCATAAAGCTTCTATTTATAAAGCTTGAATCCACTCCCGCACGTCGTATTCCGTCCAAATTCCATGTTGCCAATAAGGGTCTGCCTCAACTAACTGCCGCACCGTTGCTTCATCTTCTGCTTCATAAATACCAAAAACTTTAGTCAAATCTTTAGTAGGGCCAATCGTAATCAAAACGCCCGATTCTTTTTGTTTAGCCAAACCATCTAGATGAGCTTGCCGATAAGGAGTACGTTTTTCTACCACATCCTCACAGTAGCTTCCCCACATCACATATTTAGTCATTGTTTGTTGTTTGTTGTTT
>DNXU01000450.1:8665-13198 GCA_003505715.1 Cyanobacteria bacterium UBA8803
TTTGTTGTTTGTTGTTTGTTAGTGTTGGTTAAGCTGTTTGTTGTCTATAGATTTCGCAATGCTTTACTCTTCTACTCTCACCATATTGACAAAAGATTGATTAATTGGCCAACAACAAACAACCAACAACCAATTTAACTTCTCAGGTTGACGCCGAACTTTTCCACTAGAGCTTCGCGGACTTTTTGATGAACTGACTCGATTTCCTCCGTGGTGAGAGAGCGATCGCTGGCTCGATAGACTAGTCTGAATGCCAAACTCCGCTGGCCTTGAGGAACTGATTCTCCCTGATATTCATCAAACAATTGCACTGCTTCCAATAACGTTCCTGCTGCGTTCTGGGTGGCTCGTTCAATTTCCGCGACCGAGACTTTCTTGGGTACGAAGAAGGCAATATCCCGGTCAGCTGCTGGGAAGGTGGAATAGGGACGGAACCGGGGAGTCAGGTTTTCTTCTCTAGCCATCGCATCCAGCATCACATCTAAGTCTAGTTCAAAGGCATAGACTTCATCTGGCAAGCTGTGTTGGGCGCGTAGCTGGGGATGGAACTGTCCAAATCTCCCTAAACGTTCGCCCCCTAACCACAAGGATGCCGTGCGTCCTGGATGGAAGCGCTTATCTTGTCGGTCGGGTTGATACTCTACAACGAGACCCAAGCGCTGAAATACGCTTTCTAGAACCCCCTTCGCTTCGTACCATGTTATCGGGGACTCCCGCCCGCCCCTAACCCAGCGGCCTTGGTTGGGATCGCCACCCATAATTCCGGCCACAGCATCGGCTTCTGCTAAACCTTCTTCGTCCCGCCAGAAGATTCTACCCATTTCAAAGCCGTTAAGTACTCCGTTCCCTTGCTCCAGATTGTACTGTGCCGCATCAATTAAGCCCGACATTAAATCGGTGCGCAGGGAGGAATATTCGGCAAATAAGGGATTGGCAAGGCTGATTTGTTGCTCGTCCTCGGGTTTTACCAAGGAGTAGTGTATCAATTCCGTCAACCCTGCGGCTCGGAAAGCTTCTCGTAGTTGTCGCGCTAAAGCCTGATCTAGTGATAGATAACCTGGTTCCGTCTTATCCGGCAGGTTATCGCAAAACTTGTCATAGCCGTAGAGACGGGCAATTTCCTCAATTAGGTCAATTTCGCGTTCTAAGTCTCGATAGCGATAGGGAGGTACTGTGACGCTCCATTGGATAGAACCTTGTGATTCAGAGCGCTTCAGCTGACATCCCAGAGCTGTGAGGATGCGCTCCACATCCTCCGGCAGGATTTCACCAATATCCTCTCCCAAATCAACTGGCCCCAACACTTGATTAACGCGGTCGAGACGCAATTCAATCGACCTAGCCCAGCTAGCAGGATCGGGGCGAGTGTCGGCAATTTCCTGTACGGTTGCTGTGCCGCCAGCTAACTCGATGATGAGGGCGATCGCTCGTTTAGCAGCAATTCCCAACTCCGCTTGATTTACACCGCGTTCGTAACGGGTAGACGCCTCGGTGCGCAAGCCTTGAGACCGAGCCGAGCGCCGAATTGCGACCGGATCGAACAGTGCTGCTTCTAGGACTAAGTTCTGAGTGCCGTCATGAACTTCTGTCTCTTCACCACCCATCACGCCTGCCAAAGCTACAGGAGTGTCGTTGGCCGTAATCAATAGCGTTTGGGATTGGAGGGTTCGGGTTTGACCGTCCAGCGTCTGGAGAGATTCCCCAGGTTTAGCAAAGCGAACCCCGATAGTTAGCGCCTCATTACTAGAGACTTTTTGGGAGGATGTCTCTACCAAGCGATCGCGGTCAAAGGCATGGAGGGGTTGACCCCATTCCCATAAAATATAGTTGGTGACATCAACTACATTATTAATCGGTCGCACCCCAGCCGCTTGCAAGCGCCGTTGTAGCCAATCTGGGGAAGGCGCAATATTCACCCCTTCAATGACTGTACCGATGTAAGTGGGACAAGCTTGGGATTCAGTAATTTTCACCGCCAATCCACCCGTGCCAGCCGGAATAGAAACAACAGGAGCTTCTGGTAACCTCAAAGAGGCCCCAGTTAGCGCCGCCACTTCTCTAGCTACCCCCACCATACTGAGGGCATCAGCACGATTGGCCGTAGCCGTCAAGTCGAGAATGACATCGTCGAGACCGAGGAGGGGACGAACATCACTGCCCAAATCCAGATTTTCCTCTTCAAAGATATGGATTCCAGCAGATTCTTTCGCCAAGCCAACTTCTGCCAAGGAGCAAATCATGCCCTCCGAACGCACGCCCCTTAGTTTTGAAGCGCGAATTTTAAGATCTATCGCTGGTAGGTAAGCTCCTGCCGTTGCTACGGGAACACAAGCTCCGGCTCTGACATTCGCTGCACCACAGACAATGTTTAACGGATTGCTGGCGTCTCCGATATCGACTTGACAAACGCTTAACTTATCAGCATTAGGATGGGGTTGCACCTCCAGAACCTTGCCCACCACAACACCATCGGCTAAGGCTCGCCGATCTTCAATGTCCTCTACCTCAAACCCAGCGTTGGTTAGAATTTCAGCTAGATCTTGGGGAGCTAGAGTTAAATCTACCAACTCCCGCAACCAATTCAAAGAGATACGCATTAACTACTAGAGCTTATCTATCCTTAATTTGCTTAATTTTATCGTCAGTAATGGAGGATTGGGGTATGGGGCATCTCGCTAGCTTCATCAATACTTCACATGAATTCAGCATAATTTAACGTAATAATGTCCAAAGGAGGATGAAAAGTAGGATATCCTGTAAATATATAAGATGCTTCCGAAGCCTTGCCAAAGGAAGGGTGCATTCGGCGGTGCGTTCCCAACCCGATCCAGTGTGTTAAGTCGGGTGCTTAACTTAAAAGGTTTAAATCCAGCCCTGACAACGCCCCATCAGTGACGATGAATGAGCTACTGCTTAAACTCTAACTGTCCTCAGCCCAACAATCCGCAGCACGCCGATATCTGTCAAGCGTGTGGTGCCAAGCTTGTATTGCGAGATCGCTACCGCGTCCTGAGAACGCTGGGACAAGGCGGATTTGGAGCCACTTTTTTAGCCCAAGACGAGTTTCTTCCAGGCAAACCAAGTTGCGTAATCAAGCAGCTTCGTCCGGCAGCGACTACATCGAATGTTTTGGAAATGGCTCACAAGCTCTTTGAGCGAGAAGCCAGAACTCTAGGTAAGATTGGCAATCATCCCCAAGTCCCCCGGTTGTTGGACTTCTTTGAAGATCAGCAGCAGTTTTACTTGGTACAGGAGTACATCAGCGGTCCAACCCTACAGCAGGAGATTAAAGAGTCTGGACCTCTGTCGGAAGCTGGGGTAAAACAATTCTTGAGTGAAATTTTGCCCCTGCTTCAATACATCCACAGTCAGGAAGTCATTCACCGAGACATTAAACCTGCCAACTTAATTCGTCGCGACCAAGACCGCAAATTAGTGCTGATTGACTTTGGTGCCGTAAAAGACCAAGTTAATCAAGCAGCTGCTAGCAGTACCTCAGAGCAGACGGCGTTGACTAATTTTGCCATCGGCACCCCAGGCTTTGCACCACCAGAGCAAATGGCATTGCGACCAGTTTATGCCAGCGACATTTATGCCGTCGGGGTTACCTGTATTTATTTGCTGACGGGTAAATCCCCCAAAGACCTCGATTATAACCCCTCAACCGGAGAAATGGTCTGGCGCAAATACGTCCATGTCAGCGACCATTTTGCTGAAGTCTTGAAAAAAATGCTAGAGGCTTCGGTTCGCCATCGCTATCAGTCCTCTGAGGAAATCATGAGAGCGCTTGACCTGGAGCCTTATCTTGATAGCTTAGCTCAGGGTTTAGCAACTCCCATCAATACGTCATCCAATACCAACGGCAGAGGAGCTTACGCTGAAGACTTAGACTTACCTAGTTCGCCATCCTCCCCCTCATCAGCTACTGAAAAGCTAGCAGCAGCAATTCGCAAACGGCGCGAACGCCGGGAACGCAGTGCCCCCGGTTCCTATATCTCCGGAGACCAACGCAGTTACGGTATCGCCAGTCCAGTAGCCTCTGGAACCTTACCTAACAGCCAGGGTTTTACTCTAGGTAGGCCCAAGAAGTTAGATGCCCAGACTCTTCTAACAGCTTATCTTAAGGGCCGTCGGGATTTCGCCTCTCAGGATTTGAGCGGGCTTGAACTTTCTAAAGTTGACTTATCTGGAGGAATTTTTTATCAGGCCAAGTTAGCAAAAACTAATTTTCAAGGCTCTGATTTATCAAATGCTGATTTTGGTCAGGCCAGCCTAAACCGAGCCAACTTACGAGATGCCAATTTAGGTCGGGCTTATTTGAGCAATGCCGATTTAGAAGGAGCCGATCTGCGCGGAGCCGATCTGAGCTTTGCCTATCTCAACAATGCGAATCTCAGAGGCGCAAATCTCTGCGGTGCCAATCTCTCAAATGCCAAAATCACAGAAGAGCAACTAGCATTAGCGAAAACAAATTGGACAACAGTACTCCCTAGCGGAAAACGAGGTTTTTGGTAATTGGTAATTGGTAATTGG
>DNXU01000274.1 GCA_003505715.1 Cyanobacteria bacterium UBA8803
CCATCACCCATCACCAATTACCCTAAAGATTTAAAACATTTCTCACTTTAGTTAAAAAGGCTAAACTGTTAAAATTTCCCTTACCTCTCATGGAATTAAATAAAGAAAGGGCACCAACTGAATGCTCTCCGATGAGGTTGTCGTAGGGGTCTAGCTTAAAACTAATGTTCTGCTTCTTTCTGGGTACGGCCTGATAGCGGGAAAAGTGAAATAGGCTTAAATAGGTCAAGATATCGTTCTTTAGAGGAGTATTGTGAATTAGACCCGTGCGAATATCTTCATCCTCTGGGATGCGATCGTAGATGTTCAGTAAGGTGGCGTAAGAAATAACACCGTTGTAGTTACGCTCCTCACCAAGTATTTCAATGCCGTTAAATAAGTTGAAAAATACTACCGATTGTTTGCTGGGGTCTTCTACTAAATGGGTTAACTCGAGGGTATCTTGAATGTACAGGGAGCTGGCTCCAATCTTTTTGAGATTCACCACATAGTATTTATCAAAAAACATCGGGTAGAGTTTGATACTATCATGCTGGGCTTTTAAGGCACGGATAACATCTCTTGACATGAAGAATAAACCATCATCCTTTTTCGTCTGCGTCATGTGCAAGGTACTGGAATAGGGAGCTTTGGCAATATATACGAAATGCCGAAATCCCAGCTGATAGACTTTGCTCACTTCATCGATGATGACGGTAGGTTCTTTAAATATCCTCTGGTGGTCATAGTTCTCACAAAAAGTGGTCAGTAGCTGTAGCCTAACCGTACCATCTGCCAGACGCCTCACTCCTACAACTTCCCCCATCAAGTTGGATAATTTTTGCTGACTTCCCCACCTCGCATCGCTTTCCCGACTGGAAACAATCACGATCGCCAGCTTCTCCAACTTGGGAGAGTCGGATGGGTTGGCGAAGCGAAATCTCTTGGGTAGCACGGAGTACAGAGAACTCAGCACGTTGGGGATTTTATGCGTTAAATTCCTAATGTCAACTCCTTGAGTATTAGACCGATGTTGCTCGTTTAGTAAATGGGACAATCCTAAAGACAAAGATGCCATGAATTTTTCTATGGGGGCATCGTCTTCCCTATTGCTCAGATGCAGCCGCACTATAGGGATAAATAAGCGATTTTGTTGGTCTAAAATTATTCTGAGACAGGTATAAGCTAGCAAGGAGAAGGTAAACCGATAAATAAAAGCTTGCTGAGCGTCAAAACGGTTTCCCTCTAAGCTGTAGGAAAATAAAATGAGCTGACGCCGTTTGAAATAGTTACTGTAGATTTCCCGACAGCGGTCTTCTTTTGGCACTAACAGTACTGGTAAGGTGCGAATACCTGCGATATCGTACTCCATGGTAAAGCTTTGGCAGTCATCGGTAGAAAAATAGTCAATGTCGCTAATCGTAATAGTAGCTGGAATAGTCCAAAGGGAATTAGCGCTTTCATTAGCTCCACTAATAGAGATATACTTCAGAACCTCTTTCGGGTTTCCTCTCAGGACTGGTTTAAAGAAGGTATGGTTATTATAAATTTTGCCAATTTCCCGTTCCAAGATACTGCTTTTTACAGAAATATGGTGGGGATATTCTCGTTCTCGCTGGGAGGATGGCGGAGTTCGATGCAGGAGAGTTTGCAGCAACTGCTTTAAGTGTTGCAGCTTGGTATGAACTTGATACTCCTCTAACCCTCTTTTAATCCCGCGCAAAATCTGCCGCACTACCTCGTCGGAGTTCTTCAGGTTGGGTAAAACTTTTTCCTCAAAGGTGGCAATTGGATTATAAGTGAGGTCTGCTTTAGGGGTATAGCCTGCTGCTGAAGGGTTGCTGCTGGCAAATACAAAGTAGTATAGAAACGCTAGCTTTAATACTTTTTCCACAAAGTATTGGCTTTTCAGTCCCTGACGATGCGCCTCACTATCCGGGTCAATCAAGTTGAGATAATAATCAAAGACTGTTTTACCGCCATAGGCTGGGACTGGGTTATTCAGCTTGAGCTTGAGGCCAAAGATAAATTGGATTTCTCCCTCGACGGTTGTTTCTCCCAAATAGCCCTCTATTTTGGGGATGATGGGCAGCATATCAAAAGCATCGGCACGAGAAAAAAGGTCTCTGTAGTTCGCTGACGTGCCAGCATAGTTAACTTGGTAATGACCGTCGCTCTTTTCAATATCACTAATATACTGCTTAATCAGCCGAAGACGCCGGATCAGGCTTTCCAGATAAATAGCACCCTCACTGTTGGCCGTGCTAGTACCTGTATTAATGTGGTCTTGGAGAAACTCTAAATAATTGATTTGAGCCTCTTTCTTGAGTTTACCTAAGGTTTCCGTATCTAAAATTCGCTTCAGGCGGTAGAAGTCAGAGTCCCCGTCGTTCTCTAGATCGTCAAGAATATAATCAAGTTCTTCCCTTTCGTTGGTATGTCCAAACTGAAGATTGATATAGTTCTCTAACCCTGCTCTGAGTTGGGCATTAAAATCATGGGTATTGCGTACTGCGATCGCGAGTTTGTGAAATTTCAGTAGTTTCTTGCTGCTAGAAGTGCGATCACCAACGCTTAACCGCTGCTTTTGCAAGTCCCGGTAGGGTTTATCAAAGGGGTAAGTCAGGTCTAATTTAGGTATGCTGCCTCGAAAATTTTCTAAATTGGTCGCTAAGTTAGTGACAAATTCGGGGATGCTAGATGGGTTGAGTGCAGCCTCTAGTAGTTGTTGCAAGCTATCTTTAATCTGTTGCACCTGACCGGGAAATTGTTGAGCGAAACCCGGACTAAAATTAACAGTAGCCGCACGAGCGCTATGGGCAGACGCCCCCAGAGGATTTTCTACCTGCACAGCCGCAACCTGAGTGGCAATAGTATCGATATCGATGAATAACTGCTGGCTCTTATTAGCGATCCGAAACGGGTTTTGAGCCAGCCGACTGCTGAGTACCTTAAAAATCTGCTCTAGTAAATCGCTATAGTCAACAGCAACTAAGTCATTGTCACCCGGTTTTAAAACGTTCACCCTGTCTAGTGTAAAAAGCTATTTCAATCAACCTAGCTCTTTGGGGTTGCGGGCGTTAACGGGGAAATCACGGATATATCTGCTCTCACCCCCCCGCTCCCTCTCCCAACGGATAATTTATTTTTTGGCAGTCCCTAAAGGGCTTACTTATAGTGGCATCAGACGAGAATATTTCCATTCGGGTGCATAAGTTAACTCTGCCTAGAGACATCATTTATATAGAGGGCTATCGAGCCTTGTGAAGGAGGACAATTATGCCGTTGCGAGAACAGTCCGATCCCCTTAAGCCAAAAGGGCAAGTTGCCTCGGTTCCAGGGGGGCTACTGATAGTTTCCGTCTTGGGTATGGGTGCGATCGCACTATCCCTAGTTTTTACTATCGCTCGTTCTACCTGTGCCTGCGGTAATCCAGCTAGATCCTATGTTGGTGCCATGAACCGCGCCCAGCAAGCCTACTTTCTAGAAAATAATATTTTTACTGCTGACATTGAAAAACTCGGTCTTGGGATTAAAACTGAGACCGAAAACTACAGGTATTCTAGCCGGGTAACTCAAAATGCAGCATTCCATTATGGAGTATCCCGGAATCAGCAGCTTCAAAGTTATGTTGGAGGTGTCTTTTTAGTTCCTACTACTCAGTTCGATGGAACTGCGGATGAAATAAGTACAGTTGCGATTTTGTGCGTAGGGAATTCTCCCAGTACCAGACAACCTGCCGAACCAACCTATCAAAATGGTGTGCTTGCTTGCGGTGAGGGCACAACTGATTTATCCAGATAATTCCTGTAAAAAGCGATCGCACCAATTATGCTACAGACCGAGCAAGTTTTACAACAACGCTATCAACTCGCCAAACAGTTAGGTAATAATGCGGGGCGTCAAACCTGGTTGGCAAGGGATCTGAACTTTTTCCCTGCCGAACCTGTTATCGTTAAGTTGCTGGCGTTTAGCCCTCAGATGCAATGGGAAGAGTTTAAACTTTTTGAGCGAGAAGCCTCGGTTCTCAAACAGCTTAATCATCCGCGCATTCCTAAGTATCGAGATTATTTTTCTGTAGACAAACAGACGGGTGAGGGTTTGTGCTGGTTTGGTTTGGTGCAGAACTATATCCCAGGACAGTCCCTGCAACAACTCTTAGAGTCTGGCGAACGCTTTACAGAAACACAGGTACGTTTAATTGCCACTCAAGTGCTGGAGATTCTGATTTATTTACATGGGTTAAATCACCCCCTGCTGCACCGAGATATTAAACCGAGTAATTTGCTGATTGGGCAAGATCAACAGGTTTATCTAGTGGATTTTGGTGCCGTGCAAAATAGTGCGGCAGTGGAAGGGGTAACCTTTACGGTGGTAGGTACAACTGGTTATGCACCCTTAGAACAGTTTTGGGGACAAGCGGTGGCAGCATCCGATCTGTATGCCTTGGGTGCTACCCTAATTCATCTGTTAACTGGTATTGCCCCTGCTAACTTACCCCAGCGCAATTTAAGGATTCAATTTAAAGACCAAGTAAGTATCAATCCCCATTTAGTCAGTTGGATTGAGGCCATTACCGAACCTGACCTCAACCTGCGCTTGAATACAGCTAGCCAAGCCCTAGAGGCACTTCAGACAGGCCGTTCAATTAGCTACCCCTTACAAACCATTCGTCCGCCCTGCCAGACTAGGATTGAGTTCAAAAAATCGCCTACTCATCTGAGTATTAAAATTCCGGGTCGTGGCTTACTGATAATTCTAGATATCTTAATTTTCTTAGGAAAAACTATTCTACTTCTCAGTTTGGGTATTAGTTTGCTAGGGACAGGTTGCTTGACGGTATTGCTAGGCTTTGTCCTACTAGGAACACTGGTGATGCTTATCCAGTATCCAGTTATTATGTTATGGTGGATTTTGGGCTTTGTAGCTTTGTTTGTTTTGGGCAGATTATTCAGGTTTGGTGATAAGGAGTTTGGCAAAATAGGAAGTGACTTGCGTCAGACTCAGTTTCTAGCCTTGGGTGACTATTATATTGAGGTTGATAGAACCAAATTTTTGATTAAAAATTGGCTCTTCTGTGAGTCAGGTAAAACCTCAAACCTCTTAGAACTATTTCGATCACCCAATTCTCAAAATTCCTTATTTAAAAATGCAATTGAGCGTCAGAGAGTTTACAAAAATTTCAGCAACTCGGAGCGTCAATGGCTTATACAAGAAATTCAAGAATGGCTGGCAGACGGTTAGTAACGGATTTGATCACGGATTAGAGAGTAATTGCAAGGATAGTGGCAATGTGGCAATCTGGACAGATTTTACAAGGGCGGTATGAACTGACTCAACAACTCGGACAAAATGCAGGGCGTCAAACCTGGTTGGCCATGGATCTTAACTCCTCCCCAGCTGCACCTGTCATCGTCAAGCTACTGGCTTTTAACCCTCAGATGCAGTGGGATGACTTGAAGCTATTTGAACGGGAAGCTCAAGTCCTGAAAACCATCGCTCATCCCAGAATTCCTCAGTATCGGGAGTATTTCTCCTTAGCTGAAGGGGAAGGCGCAGGATTACCTTGGTTTGGCTTAGTGCAGACCTACATTCCCGGTCACTCCCTCAAGCAACTGCTAGACAAAGGCAAACGTTTTACCGAAACCCAGGTACGTGCTATTGCGATCGAGATACTGAAGATTTTAATTAACCTGCACGAATTAAGCCCGCCCATCCTCCATCGCGATATTAAACCCAGTAACCTGATTTTAGGTGAAGATCACCACATGTATTTAGTAGATTTTGGCGCAGTACAAGATAAAGCCAAAGCTGAGGGAGTCACCTTTACGGTAGTCGGCACTAGCGGTTATGCACCACCAGAACAGTTATGGGGAAAAGCCATTGCAGCTTCTGATCTTTATGCTTTGGGCGCAACTCTAATTCATTTATTAACAGGCACTCCTCCGGCGCAATTGCCGCAGCAACAAATGCGGATTCAATTTAGCGATCGCCTCCCCATCCATCCTGATTTTGCCCGCTGGCTCGAACAGCTGATCCAACCTGCACCAGAAAAACGCTTCAGCACTGCACGTCAAGCCCTCTCGGCGTTAAAAATTACCCAAGCTCATGCGGAGCATAAAAACAGCTCTCAGGCAGTTAACTCTTCACCAAATTATTTAGTTGGCTGCTTATTGGTGCCCTTACTTGCCTTTTTAGGGTTGCTCCCTTGGGTTTTAATGACTTTTCCATCCTTGTTATCAAGCAGCACTAAAGCTAAGCAAGCAGAAGCAAAAACCTATGTTGGCAGTATGAATCGTGCCCACCAAGCCTACTTTTTAGAAAAAAAGGCTTTTACCAATAACGTGGATAAACTAGGGCTTGCCATTAAAACTGAAACAGTAAATTACAGCTATTCTCTTCATACCACCAAGAACGCTGCCTTTCACTATGGAGTATCCAAAGTTAAGAAAACACCTTGGCAGAAGCTGCTGGGACACAAAGAGCTAAAAAGTTATGTTGGAGGTGTCTTTTTATACAGAGTTGGAGGAACAGGAGATCTGAGAACATTAGCTATCTTATGTGAAGCTAATTCTCCAGGGTCGATTAAACCCCCAGAGCCAACCTATCGAAATGGTGTACTTGCCTGTAGTGCAGGCACCAGAGATTTAAGCCAACGGTCGTATTGAAAGGGGTTCAGCTAACCTCGCAGGAGCCTCACGTCTCACCCGTAGGGGAGCGCAATACGGGATCTGAGTTGGGTCTCGTTACCTCGACCCAACCTACAAATTAATGAAGGGATGAAAACGATTCTTCCTCTCATCCCTTATCCCTGATCCTTCCTCCCTCTCCCTATTGTCAGATTAGGGTTACTCAGGATTTATTCAGAAAAGCCTGAACTTGTCTAATGGCAATAGCACCAATATTGAACAAAGCCCAGCTTGCTGCCAGAAGGATAGGCAACAAAACGACGATCAATCGCCAATCCATATTCTTATCTACCTCATTAAAGTTTTTGAACTCTTCTCATGTTTCTATTTTTAGCCAAATTGGCGAACTTGGCTAGAGGGGAAGAGAGAGAAGAACGAGGCAGAGAGGATTTTTAATCATTTAGAGCAGTGGCCATTTAGTCAATGAGTAAATCTACTCATCTTAGAGAGTGAGCAGAATGAGAATCAATCCAGAAACGAGAAAAAGGTAATAACAGTCCAACTCAACTTTTCCTATGTGGCACCTAAGGCCAGAAGGCAGCCTGGATGAACAAATTTCATATTTTAGCATTTAGTATGTTACAATTATAAGTATAATTCGACGTTGATTGTGCTTGTTTTTAAGAAAAAGGAATTATAAATTAAATGGTTACAATCAAAGCCTTTGTTCAAGCCCTCACCACTTTTCACTGGAAAACTGATTATAAGCAGTTCTGTCACGTATTAAACCTTGATGAGGGACTGTACAGCTTGCATAAATACAAGCAGTTTGAAAATCTGTGCCAATCTCTCAACGAGTTCGATAGCAATTCACTATCCAAACTTGTTGAGGCTGGAGCTATAGTAGAGCATAAATAAGCCAATGATTCAGGTCAACAGGGACAAGTCTGGCACTAACCCTTAATAACCTGAACCATTCTGCTTCTAGATGGGCATTTCTTGATGGCAGTAGCTACATCGCCAGTAAATTCCTCCAAAACGAATATGACGGAGTAGGGTTTCTGAGCAGCAAGGGCAAGTATGCTTAATAACTATTAGTTTACCCAGAGTTTTAGCTTTATCGAGTCGCCTAGGGCCAGCCGTCAAGTAAGCCACTGATTGAATCGATTTTGTTAACTTAGCTACCATTTTTATAAACCTGAGTAAATAACAATCTAAGTATAGTTGTATTCTCTTAAGAGAAAAACTTAATATTAGACAAGCTTAAAAGTGTTTTTTTTGTGTTAATGTGAAGGCACGCTACAATTCAGTAGCTGTGATCTATAAATCTACTCTTCCTATCTGACGGACTTTGGTTGATAAGGGCGATAAGACCCTGACACCTCCAGAAGAATAAACGGCAAATCGGTTGAGTCGTGTCAACAAGCCGTATCTGTTTTGGGTACGACTGACACAGCCAATTTATTGAGGATGAGGATGAGTATTAGAAGATTTTTATCTGGACAAGTAAATAAAGAAAGCTACCTCGTCTTCCTCTGCTAAAGGAATGACAGCAGTTTCCAACTTTCGAGATTTTTCGATGAACATTCAAGCGTTAAATATTCAAGCTGGCGATTGCATCTTTGCCTACTGTAAGAACAAGATGCAACCTTGTACAGTGCAACGGTTACTGGACTCGAACCACAACAACGTCACATTGAAAGTATCCACATGTGTGCCTTATCGGCAATCCGCATCTTACGTAATTCAGTTTCACCGAGAGGCTCTAGTTGAACTAGCTCGTTTAAAATCCTGCCGCTCACAGACAGGACAGCAATTACCTCTTCCCCAAGGACACAGGCATGTTTGAACGTTTTACAGATGCAGCTATTAAAGTGATCAGGCTAGCGCAAGAGGAATCACGTCGCCTCAGCCACAATTTTGTTGGTACAGAGCAAATTCTGTTGGGTCTGATGGGAGAAGGAAATGGTGTTGCTGCAAAAGTCTTGAACTCCCTAGGCGTTACTCTCAGAGCCGTAAGGGGAGAGGTGGAAAAAATTATTGGTCTGGGTGTTGGCTTTGTCACTGTTGAAATTCCCTTCACGCCAAGAAGCAGGCGGGTCCTTGAATTGTCCCTGCAAGAATCTCGCGCCTTGAGGCATGACTACATTGGCACGGAACACCTACTTCTAGGCTTGCTCAGGGATGAAGAGGGTGTGGCAGCAAAAGTCCTCTTCAATCTGGGGGTTGACTCAGAAGAAATTCGGGCTAAAGTGATGGAGACGCTTTCCCACCCGACAATTACCTTAATAAATAGTAGACGCACCGGCACCAAGACACCAATCCTTGATGAATGTGGCATCAACCTGACTCAACTAGCCATAGCGGGCAAGCTAGATCCCGTCGTGGGTCGCCAGCAGGAAGTTGAACGAATGATTCAAATTTTGGGTCGTCGCATCAAGAACAATCCGATATTGATAGGAGAGCCAGGAGTAGGGAAAACAGCACTGGCGGAGGGACTAGCTCAGCGCATTATCAACAAGGACGTGCCCTCTTGCCTTCAAGACAAGCAGGTTCTTACGCTAAATATGGGATTTTTACTTGCAGGTACTAAGTATCGAGGTGAGTTCGAGGAACGCCTAAAGGCAATCATTGCAGAAATCAAGGCTTGCCGGAGTGTAATTCTGTTCATTGACGAGATTCATACGTTGGTTGGGGCTGGTGCAGTATCAGGTACCCTCGATGCTGCTAATATCCTCAAGCCTGCCTTAGCACGAGGCGAACTCCAGTGTATTGGTGCGACGACTTTGGATGAATATCACAAGTACATTGAGCAGGATGCTGCCTTAGCGCGTCGTTTCCAATCAGTGATGGTAAATGAACCCAGCGTTGAGGAAACGATTCAGATCTTGTACGGATTGCGCGATCGCTACGAGCAGCACCACAAGCTCAAAATCTCAAACCTTGCCCTAGAAGCTGCAGCTAAGCTCTCCAACCAATATATCTGTGACCGCTATTTGCCTGACAAAGCAATTGACCTAATTGATGAAGCTGGTTCTCGCGTCCGGATACTCAACTCTAAAGTGCCATCAGTAGCCAAGAGCCTAAACCAAGAACTATGCCAAGTTCTCAAGGATAAAGAAAAGGCTGTGGCATTGCAAGAATTTAGCAAGGCTGGAGAAATGCGGGCTCGCGAATTAGCAATTCAGGTGGAGATGCGGGCGCTCGTTCAAGAGAATAACGCTAACTCTACTAATGATGAGTGCATTCCCCTAGTTAATGAAGAGGATATCGCCCACATTGTCGCCTCATGGACGGGAGTACCCGTAAACAAATTAACCGAATCAGAATCCCAAATTCTCCTCCAGATGGAGGATACCATACATCAGCGGATCATAGGTCAAGAAGAAGCGGTAAAGGCGATTTCCCGTGCCATTCGTCGCGCTCGCGTTGGCATCAGTAACCCCCATCGACCGATTGCCAGTTTTATCTTCTCTGGCCCCACTGGGGTGGGTAAAACGGAACTTGCCAAGTCATTAGCGGCTTACTTATTCGGGTCTCCATCAGCTATGATTCGGCTGGATATGTCTGAATACATGGAGCGTCACACCGTCTCCAAACTTATCGGTGCCCCTCCCGGTTATGTGGGTTACAACGAAGGGGGACAACTGACTGAAGCTGTTCGCCGTTGCCCTTATACAGTGGTGTTGCTAGATGAAATCGAAAAAGCACACCCCGATGTGTTCAATCTACTGCTGCAAATCCTGGAAGACGGTCTTTTAACTGATACTAAGGGTCGTACTGTGAACTTTAGGAACACCTTGTTAATTATGACTTCCAATGTGGGTTCTAAGATGATTGAAAAAGGTGGCGGTAGTCTGGGGTTTGATTGTTCTGAAAATCAAGCTGAATATCGCTACCAATGCATTCACTCCCTGGTGAATGAAGAACTCAAAGTATACTTTCGTCCCGAGTTCCTCAATCGTATCGATGAAATTATTGTCTTTCAGCAATTGACCAAGGATGAGGTTCAACAAATTTCCACCATCCTTTTAGGTGAAGTATGCAGTCGTTTAAATGAGCAAGGAATTACTATGGAAATCACTGAACGGTTTAAAGACATTCTGATGAAAGAAGGCTACGATCCCAGTTATGGAGCGCGTCATCTGCGTCGAACCATCACCCGTCTTTTGGAAGACTGCCTTGCTGAGGAAATCCTCAGCGGTCGCGTCAAAAACCCAGATACAATTATTGTTGATGTAGACAATGAGGGGCAAATTAAAGTCCTGCAAGGCGAGCGGCAATAATTACTGCAACTATCAACCTGAGTCGAATAAGATATATCTCTCTTTTGTCAGTTTGGGTAAATTCGTTGAATTTATGTTGTTTCAGCCCAAGAAAAATCAAGGTTTTACCCCATTTTGACAGAAAAGCGATATAGCCATGTTAAATAGCAACCATTGCTGGGTAATATTTTCAGACCATTTTCGTTGACAAATCGCTGACAAACTATTTATTTTAAATGAACAAGCAAACTAAAACCAAAATCATTAAAGAAACATTTGGCAATCCTGACCAAGATGGCTACTACAGCGGGGCTTATATCTTCTCTGATGGCACAGCAGAATTTTTCTGTGGGTATCAAGCTCCTACCGGTCAGTTCAACGGTAACGAAGAATACTACAACGTAATGCCAGCGACTCCTCAACAGGTCTACGCTAAATATGGAAAACCTTAAGAGCCTCCCTAAAGATTTCTGCAATGCCGAATCGCTCTGAGGAGTTTGATACTCAAATAAAAGCCAGTGGTTTTTTATATATGCACATGGCAAAACTATCAAACCCCGCCAGGGAATTAATTCTCTGGCGGGATGTATCAAATTTTATCTCAAATTTGTAGAATTTCTAGCGATTTTTCTACTACTTCATCAGGATCGAACGGCTTAGTCATATACAAATCTGCACCAACTTGCTGCCCTTTTTGCTTATCAAATTCCTGCCCCTTAGCCGTCAGCATGATAATGTAGATCCCATCGAGCTGAAGTTCATGTTTAACAGTATTGCAAACGTCAAACCCATTCATTTTCGGCATCATCACATCAAGAAAAACGAGGTTAGGTTTTTCTGTCTTAATCATTTCCAGTGCCTCCTCGCCATTTTCTGCCGTTAAGACTTCTACCCCTTCATCTTCTAGCTCTTCCAAGGTTTGCCCCATTAACAACCTAATATGAGGCTCATCATCAACTATTAATATTTTTTTAGACATATAACCTCTGGTATCTAGTAGACTACTTCAAAAACATCTATGGGTTTTTTCTTGCCTTTAACTTGAACAGTACCAACCTCCTTAAAGTCAAAAACCTTTTGTGTTGCTTCATAGACGCCTCGACAAACCAGAATTTGCTCCCCTTGCGCCATCGATTGCAGGCGGGATGCGGTATTAACTTTATCTCCGATGGCCGTATAGTCCATATGCTGGGGAGAGCCGACGTTACCCACAACCACCTCTCCACAACTAATCCCAATGCCCGTAATAAAATTCTGCCTGATCCAGGGAACGGGTATCGTTTTGATCCGATTTTGCATCTCAATTGCCGTTTTAATTGCCTCTTGCTCGCTATGTATTAGCCTGGAGGGAGCGCCGAACATGGCCACAATCATATCGCCTACAAACTTATTGACCGTACCCCCATGGCTAAAGATCACATCAACCATGTGAGTGAAGTACACGTTTAAATATTCCACGATCGCTTCTGGTGCTAACTCCTCACATTTGGTGGTAAAATTCCTGATATCTGAAAATAGAATAGTAATATCTTTTTTGGCCGGGGCTAAGGAAACATCACCTTTAGCTTCTAAAATTGCTTCTACAACTTGGGCTGAAACGTAGCGCTCCAAATTGCTCTTAATCCGTTCTTCCTTCAGCTTTTGTTCGTGCAAAATGGCATTCTCAATCGCAGACGCTGCCTGGGAAGCTAGAGCCATCAGCAGCTTCATATCAGCTGCGGTATAAGTTACAGGCTGATAATTGCTGATATTAATCACACCAATTGCTCCCTCCTTGGTCTGAAGTGGAGCGCAAATGAGAGAGTTGATATGATTTTTCCCTGCTACAAATCTTGGGTCAGCTTGGACATTGTTAATAATTTCTGGTCTCCCTGTAATCATCACGTTGCCAGCGATGCCCTTTCCCAGTTCAATAGGTGCTTTAGGGGCATATTCTTTCCCTAAAGCAGCAATTAGCTCAAACTTTCCGGTTTCTCGATTGACTAACATGACCGAACCACTAGTGGCCTTAATTAGTCTGGTAGCTTCATCAATGACGAGATTGGCAACCTGTTTCAAGTCTAGACAAGCCGTTAACCGTCCCGAAATATTGTAGAGCAGGTTGATTTCCTTGTATCTATCCAGCGTTTCACGAGCTAGCATCTTCTGCTGGAGTTCTTTACTAGCTATATAGTTCAGCAATAAGGCAACTGACGAGGCTTTTTCCTCTCCAAGAACCCAACCAATGACATCCTCAGCAAGGGTTACGGGATATTTCTCTAATAGTAGCTCGGTGGTTTCACCAAATAGGAGGCTGCCATCTTGATCCTCAATCCGAATTCGAGTCTTCATCGCCTCCAGCGTCTGTCTCAATAGAGATAACACGTCTTTCTGAGAGAGGAGCTTCTTCAGACTGAGAGTAGCCATCTTTTTTTTCGTCTGCTAGTAATAAAAAAAATACATTTTCCAGCCCTTTTTCAAATCTTAACGTTTGGACAAGATTAGGCTCCTGGGAAAAAATAGCATTGGCAATAATCATGTCAGGCTTGACAGCGATCGCTTTTTTTTGAAAATCCTCCCCATTAAAGGCTTCAACGACACTGTAACCCTTGGCTTTCAGGACATCAGCTAGGGTTTTCACCGCCGATACATTTTCATCAACGACTAAAACTTTCTTCTTTGACCCTCCCTGAGCAATTAGGCAATCAATCTCTTGCAGCAACTGTTCGGTTTGAAAAGGTTTGGTTAGATATTTATCAATCCCCAGACGATATCCCCGTTCTTTATCCTCAATAATGGATAGGATAATGATCGGGATGTCCATCGTGGCAGGATCGGTTTTCAGCACGGCAGCAACATCAAACCCGCTCATTTCCGGCATCATTACATCTAGAGTAATTAAGTCGGGGCGTTCTTGTTTGACTTGGGCGATCGCTTCTAGACCATCTTTTGCCTCCCTGACGCGATACCCCCGTGCTTCTAGTTCTTGCCGAAGGAGTTTCCGAATTAGAGCTTCATTATCTACAACCAGAACGGTTTTATTCTCTGCATCCAGGGTGGAAGCGGTCGTTGCCACGCTTCCTTGCAGTTGCTTGACCAAAGTTTCGATATTAATCGTATTAACTTTGACCGTTGCCTCAGTACTGATGGGGAGAGCAAAGGAAAACGTACTGCCTTTCCCTAACTCGCTTTCCACCCAAATTCTGCCCCCATGATGTTCGACAATCTGTTTGCAGATGGGTAACCCCAAACCTGTCCCTTTAGGTTTGTCGGTCAGGGTATCACCGACTTGTTTAAATTTTTCAAAGACCTTGTCTAGATCTGCTTCAGCAATACCCATGCCCGTGTCGGTGATGCTGACTGTAACTTCTCGCTCGTTGTACTGAGCTTGGCATTTTATCGATCCGCTATCAGTAAACTTGACAGCATTGGAAATCAAATTAATTACAACTTGAATGAGCCGATCTCTATCCCCAATCACCTCAGGCAGAGTATCCTCCACTTTATTAATAAGCCGCAGCTTCTTCTCTTTAAATAAAGCCGCAGTCGCTGATACCGCCCGTTCTACTACCTCTGCCACTGATAAAGGCTGCATGTTCCAATCTACCTTGCCCGCCTCCATCTTGGCAATATCCAAAACATCATTAATCAAGGCTGTCAACCTTCCTCCCTCCGAGACAATGATGTCAACGTTATCCTTCACCTGCCGCACAGTTCTTTGAATTTTTTTATCCTCAGCCGGAAGTTTGGGCAATATTACTTCCTCCAGTTTTTTGCGGATCAGCTTGGCAAAGCCCAGTACTGATGTCAGAGGAGTTCTCAGTTCGTGGGAAACCGTGGAGATGAAATCTGTTTTCATCCGATCCACTTCTTTCTCGGCAGTGATATCCCGAATCAGAATAACTGAACCAATAAACTCATACTCTGAATTCTCTGCTGAGGAGGCTTTATCAATTGCAGTGGCTACAGCTTGACCAACTCGACCGCCAGACAGCTTAATTTCGGCAGTAAAAACTTGGTGGTGATGGCTTTGAGTTTGGTGGATTAAATCTGTTAACTCAGTACTTAATAAGGCTTGGCAATCTTTAGCAGTGAGATGGCGATTTCCCCAACCAAACATCTGGGAAAGAGCCGGATTAAATTGGGAGACTTTGCCCTGATTATCCGTTACCAAGAGGCCATCAACTAAATTGTTGATGATGGCAGTCAGGTAAGCAGTACGTTTCTCCACCAGATTCTCCAGGATTTGATTAACGCTTTCCACCTGCTGCCTAGTATGCGCCTCAGTTTGTTGCAAGTGCTTGGCTTGAGCTTCCGCTTGTTTTAAGAACTGCTCCCGAACGTAAACCTTGTTCGCCATAGCGTTAAACAAGTGAGCCAGACGCCCCAACTCATCTCCCCTAGTCGCATCTAGCTGGATATTGAGATCTCCTGCTGCGATCTGTTCGGTGGCTTCCATCAACTCAGTTAAGGGATCTGTAATTTGGCGACGCAAGACAAAATACAGAACTAATAGTTCCAGGAGTAACGCTAAAACTCCCAAACCGAGAATAACGGCAGCATTATCTAGTGCTGGTTTAGCCAAGATTGACTTGGGAAAAACAGTAACTAAATACCAATCCGGTTCATTAATTCGCGCCACAGCTAGATATTCGCCATCCTTGGTATTCTCAATGATGGTTTGGTGAGGTTTTCTGGCTTTTACTAGTTGAAAAATGCGTTGCAGGTGAGGATCGCCGGACTTCTGGATGCTGAATTTCCCCTCTTGTTTTTTAATCTCCTCGATTTTGTTGGGGTGAACGATCAAACGACCATCGCCGCGAAAAATAATGTTATAGCCACCTTCAAGACGATCCTCGATCATCCGTTCTATCAGTTGAGTAAGAATGACATCATGCCCAATCGTAGCGATATGTTTGCCATCTACATCGACTGGTGTTGCCACAGATACCATCCAATCCCTCGCCTGAGGGTCGTAGTAAAGTCCCGTCCATACCGTCTTACGTTCTGGATTATGTTTCTTGTCAGCCACATAGACGTATTCCTCATTAGGCATGTACAAGTTAGCATTTGCCCGCTGCACCCACGGCGTTCCAGGCCAATAGATAGTAATGATATTTTCAGGGGTGGTAATATAAGTATCAACAAAACGGTTGTGCCATGCAGCGCCATAAGTATTCACTAAGTTATAAAAAGTAACCACGCGCCGTCGAATATCCGCATCAACGGTCAGGTTCTCATCAATATAGACACCTGCATAGCGCGTGGTATCAAAGTCTTCAGGTCGCTGGTCTTTAGGCCGATTGCGAATGACTCCGTCTGACCACTTAACAAACAATTGATAAAATTCTACTTGCGGATCGTAACCGCCTAATTCTTGGAGTTGCCGCAGTAACTCTTTCTTAAGTAAAGCATGGTTATCTACGGCTAACGTAAATATCCCGCGCTCCCGTTGCCCCCGTTCTTTCACATATTTTGCCACCCGATCCAGTGCTTCAGATTTAATGGCAGTCAGTGTATGAAAGTAACTAATTACCGTCGATAAAACGATCACTCCCGCAATTCTCAAGGCAACACTCATCAGCGTTTGCCGTGTCAAGGATTTTCGCACCGGTGGTGTAGATAAGGACATTTCAGTTTGATGTGATGGGTAATGGGTAATGGGTAATGGGTGATGGGTGATGGGTGATGGGTGATGGGTGATAGGTGATGGGTGATGGGTGATGGGTGATGGGTGATGGGTGATGGGTGATGGGTGATGGGTGATGGGTGATGGGTAATTAGGGAGAAAT
>DNXU01000558.1 GCA_003505715.1 Cyanobacteria bacterium UBA8803
CAATCACCAATTACCCATCACCAGACTGCAATAACCAAAACCCCGTGTAAGTCATTCCCGAATCATCTGGTTGGACTAGCAAAAAATGCAACCCTTGACTTAGTTGCTGGCGCTGTTGATACATGAGAGCTGCATCCCTCACCTCGGTATCTTCAAACGTGGCAACCACCCACCGCTCAACTAATCCAGCCTCTAAAATTAGCCCATCCGGTACACCAGGAATGTAGTTTAACGCTACGGGTTGCGCATCCTGAAGCCAACGCGCTAAAGCCATTGACTGTCGTCCCCCATCAATCACCACCCCAGGTACTGCTACTGTAGATGCCAAACCCAGATTCAAGGGTAAAAGCTCCTCTGGCATCTGCAAAATGGGAATAGGGCGCTTGCCAAGTGCTTCCTCGATATCGCCAGCCGGAATAGTCGCAAATCGCCAGCGATCGCCCCAGAGATTTTCCGGTAGCGGTACTGGCGGTGGTTTGTCGAGGGCAATGATATTATACGCTTCTCCTGTATAATTACCCTGCTGCTGGTACTGTGCCGCCCTCTCCTGTAACTTTCGCTTCAATGCTGGGGTGTGCCTAGTTGCTTGTATCTTAATGCCCAACAGTTGCCCCGCCTGGGCGATTAAATTCAGCGACTGAGGTCGAAAGACTTGAATGATATTCGCCCTTCCTGTCTTAGTCCCTGCTACTTGCAATTGAGATACCAACCAGTCAACATTCACCTCTCCTTGAGGACAAAAAGCTTCATAAGTTAACTCCCCCGTTGGATCGCAAATCAACAACTCCCACAGGACTTGTCCTGCGGCATCCCTGAGTGGACGCTTGTAAAAGTCAGCTTGCCAAATGTCCATAACAAACCTCAAATAAAATAACGAGTCAATCAGGGCGAGTCAAGTTATGCTGTCGGCTAACGCTACTACATTCAAACAGGGACTCGCCCCTACATTTGGATACTCTTTTTATTTGGGAGTTCCTCAGCCATCGTGGATTTTCATTTGCTGACTTGCTGTCAAACCCGTGTTAAGAATTGGAATGCCTTAGCAATATAACTAGCACAATCCCTAGGTGAGGTGTTATAAAAGCTACGCCATGCCACCGCCTTGTATTCGTCATAGGAGTTGGTTCTTTCAGGATATCGCTCCAACCAAGCTAAGCGCACGGCATGACCGATGAGAACATCTAGGACGATATATTCTTCAATTTCTAATTGCGGGTTACTTTCAACAATGGCGGCGAGTTCCATTAATGCCTCAATATTCACTTGTCGGTATTCGGGTGCCTGGATCTTGTTCAGGAGGTGTTCTACCTGTAGAGCAAAATTCTTTTCTCCAGGTGTCATCTCGGAAAGGATTAGTTTGCTATCCAAGCGATTGCGGCGCTCTAACTTATCGCCAATCACCAAACCTTTACAATGTTTCATCACCCGCCAGACTCTAGGATAGAAGTCTTGAGGTACGCGGCCAGCACTACCGTCTAGCTGACGTTTTCTCACCCAGCTACCAATAACAGTTGCCTCCTCCGCCTGCTCTTGATCTTCTGGTAAGACTACCCAGTTGATCTTCTGATTGGGTAGCTTGACATGCAATGATTCTTGCTGCTGTAATTTTTGGTTTATTCCTTCATAGCCAGCCAAACAAGAGCGCAACCGCATCTTGACCTGAAAGGGACTTAAGGCCATCAGTTCTTCATAGGCTTCATCCTGTGTTACTCCCAATTCCGCAGCTAGTTCGCTGGTCAATAGAAGAATCAAATACCCAACTCGCAACGTCAGCAAGTTATCCAGAAGACGGGGTTCTGATTTAATCAGAGTGCTGAGGTAAATCAGGATTTCTTGGGTGAGAACGCGATCGCGAATATCCTCCCGACAGAACTCATCAATTTTGGCCTGGATTTCTAGGTGAGACATCGGCTGTTTAATCAGCGATGCCTCACTGTAAGCCTTACCAACTGTAATCTGCTTGCCGCGCACGAGAATATCGGTCACGGCATCTGACAGGCAGATATCTACTTTGTTGAGCAAACCTGCCGCCTGACGCACTACGGCCCAGTAGGGAGATGCCGACTCCGTACTGGCTTTGATGTAAACTTCATTGAGCAAGTCCGCCACCGTCACCGTTACTCCCGGTCCGCCAAAACCCGTCTCAAAATCTAATCCCTGTAGACGCTTGAGTGTACGCAGCAACTCGATTTGCTCGTAGATGTTTTGCGAGTACCGCAAACTATCAAGTAATAAGCTGAGCATGGTTTCGCACTCCAGCCGAAATTCTTGGGTATGGCTTAATGGGCCATTTTTTTCAGGATGGCTAGTCAGGTAGTAGCAACGGGGTGTGGCATCTTTGACAGATGAGTGAGTAAATTCAAACTCGTGCAGAAAATCGATGCGCTGGTTTGTTGCTGTCAGCATCAACTGATTGAGACGCCCTAGCTTCACTCGCACGCCATTACACCAACCATCTTGCAACTCTCGGAGCAATGTCAGTAAGGGAAATTGGGCATTGAGCGAATTCTCCCTTGTCTGTTTTATGCTCATTCCCCATTCCCCATGCCCTAACATGGCATGAGTCAACAACAGCGTCATCGTTGGACGCCCTAACTCACACCAATGTCGCTGAATATGAGCCAGTTCGCTTTTAATTTGAGCAACTAGAAAGCGATCGTCCAGAGTCAGGTAAAATTGCTGTTGGTCTGAAAAGGCAGGTAAAAAGACTATTGTCTCTCCCCGAATTCTAAAAATTCTTGATGTGGTCAAACTCCGCAGGCGGCGCACTGGGCGTCCTGTTAACCCCAAGGCGTCACATCGTCCAATTTGAGCATACACCATTGACAGTTCTGTAGCCTGACGTACCTGTATCGGCTCTACCTGTTTTGGTGTTTGGGTGGCAATTCCGTAGGCAGCGAGTTGTGCCTGTAACTCTTCATCTTCTGCCAACAGGGCGATTTGAACTACCGGATCTTGGTGTCGTCCCACGGATAAATGACGCCCTAGGGGGTCAATATCTCCAGGGGCGATGAATCCTTCACTCAGCATCTGACCCAACAAGTACAAGCTCTGCGCCCACACTAGGGGTATATTTTCGTTGGGAAGGCGCGGCTGGCTGTGAGGAGAGGCTCGTTCCGCTTCAATCCGAAGAGCAGGTACGTAATAAAGTTCTGGTAGCAGTCGCAATCCATCTTGCTCCACCAGCAGACCTTCTAAACGTGCCTGATAGTCTCTGACTTGTTGAGTATCTCCCCGAAACGCGCCATCTAAGACCAAATAGGTGAAAAACAACGGCCATTCGCATTCAATATGCTCAAACTGTTGCAATTCCCAAGGTTCGTAATGCAGGCGAGTGGTATCTTCTAAAACGGTCTGGTGTCCGTCTCGCAAGAAGCGCTTGCAGCCATAGCGCCCCTCTAACTTATCGATGATTTTCTGGCGGGTGCGTTCGATTAGCTCGATATCTTCAACGGCAAAAGCTGGAAAGGCGATCGCACTCAACAGAGCAGCATCCGTTTCTTTCGAGCTAGATTCCCGAGGCAGCAAAGATTGTAGGGTAATTCGCGATCGCGCAATTTCATCAGGTAAGACGTGAATCACAGATGCTTCAAAACCACGGACGCCGAATAAATCCAACCCATTGATGGCTTCCAGTGCTGCTTTTGCCATCCCTACAGAACTAGCGTTTAGTTCGGGATTGCCGTGATTGATCTTATTGCCTCGCTCCCAGATCCCATAATCGGGGGTTCGATAAGCTCTGCCAATGTAATAGACGAGATTTTGAATGAAATGAACTTCATCCATCGTGTAGATAATGTACAACCCTGATGCGGTCATCTGAGCCAGCATCAGCAGAAATAGGGAGGTGGCATCTAGTTGCAGGTGACCCCACTCGTCATCCCCTACTACTGCATCTCCAGTGCTGGTATTGTACTTGGCGTGAAGAGCATCTAAAAGAGATTGGGTTTCTTTAAACCGTTCTACCTTGTGAGCTTGCCGCATCATGCAAAAAAGTAGCCCGCGCATTAGCTTGACCACACTCTGTTCCAGTTCAAAGGTACGCCCGCTATCTGGATCGAGCTTGCGGTAAGCTAAGGCCAACCCCCAAACTGCCAAAATGCTGTAAACGTTATCGCGTACCCAGGCATCGGTGTAGTCGCCGTGGGCGTTAATGGCTGTACTGGCTGGTAACAAGCCAGTAATGGGGTTTTGGCGGTTGAGAATGACGCGGATTTGTTGGTAGTACTCTTC
>DNXU01000526.1:0-2460 GCA_003505715.1 Cyanobacteria bacterium UBA8803
TTGGAAACGTTAATGCGAGCTGCTCACTCTATTAAAGGGTCTGCTCGTATTGTGGGTCTGGATGCAATCGTTAACCTGGCTCACGTTATGGAAGATTGTTTTGTTGCAGCACAGAACAAAACTATTACCCTTAATCCTGACAATGTAGACGTGTTGCTGCAAGGGGTAGATTTGCTACAGGCGATCGCTCAGGTGAGTGATGCAGAACTACCTGCTTGGCTTGCACAACAGAGTTCAACCTTTGAAACGATCCGAGCTGCGATCGCTGCTATTTTGAATCCTGGCTCTGCACCTGTAGTCAACAAGCAAGAAGGGAAAGGCGTATCACCAGAGCCAGCCACGCTGCCATCGGAGTTATTACTCGCTCCTAATCTTTCTCTATCACTCCCACCAGAAATTTCTAACGTCACCAGCATAGAGCCAGTTACTGAGCCAACCGTTGCCATGGCGAGCCAGTCTGCTTCATCACCTGCCAGGGTGGCGGTTCAGGAACGTCCAGAACCAGCGGCATCCGATCGAGTTGCCTCCGAACAGGCAGCTGCTCAAGATCGCGTGGTGCGGGTTAGTGCGGAAAACTTGAACCGTATTATGGGTTTAGCAGGAGAGTCTTTAATCGAAGCGAACTGGTTGCAACCCCACGCCGACTCGATGATGTCTCTGAAGCGGCGTCTGGTAGAGCTTTCCAGAACCCTCGAACAGTTGCAGGATGCGCTCGATCGAGGCACCTATCAACAAGAAGGAAAGGAATACCTGGAACAGGCACGCAACCAGGAACAGGAGTGTCTTGATTTCTTGAGCGATCGCATCAGTGAACTAGAACTATATGCTCAACGAACCGCCAATCTATCCGATCGCCTTTACCGAGAAGTGATTACCTCCCACATGCGACCCTTTGCCGATGGCGTGCAAGGTTTTCCTCGCATGATCCGCGATCTGGCACGCAAGTTAAATAAGCAAGTCAAGTTAGACATTGTGGGAAAGGCAACTCCTGTCGATCGCGACATTCTGAAAAAGTTAGAAGCACCGCTCACTCACATTTTGCGCAATGCTACGGATCATGGAATTGAATCACCCGAAAAACGGATAGCTGATGGAAAACCGCCAGAAGGCACGATCCGTTTAGAAGCCTTTCACCGAGGTGGGATGCTGGCCATTACCATTGCTGACGATGGCCGAGGTATCAATCCAGAGCAGTTACGCCAGAAAGTGATTAACAAAAACCTGGCCACTCCAGAAATGGCAGATCAAATGAGCGATGCCGAACTGCTAGAGTTTCTATTTTTACCGGGATTTTCAACGGCCAAGCAGGTCACCGAAATTTCTGGTCGAGGGGTGGGACTTGATATTGCTAAGAGTATGGCGCAGGAAGTTGGGGGAACAGTAAGGGCGATTTCCCAACCAGGAAAAGGGACGAGTTTCCATTTTCAACTACCTCTCACGCTATCAGTAGTTCGCACGCTCCTAGTGGAAATTTCTGGCAAACCCTATGCCGTCCCCTTAGCCCGAATTGACCAAATCGTAACGGTGGAGCGATCGGAGATTTCTGATGTGGAAAATCGCCAATATTTTACCATGAATCAACAAAATATTGGTTTGATTGCCGCATACCAGGTTTTAGAATTACCCGAACCGCCTTCTCATCCAAACCCGCTTTCAATACTAGTGATTAGTGACGGATCTCATCCCTATGGTCTGGTTGTAGATAAGTTTCTCGGCGAGCGGGATTTAGTAGTCAGACCCCTCGATCCTCGCTTAGGCAAAGTGCCGGATATTAGCGCCACATCCTTAATGGGAGATGGCTCACCCATTCTAATTGTTGATGTCTCAGACATGGTGCGATCGATGGATGCTATCCTCAATGCCGGACGGTTGACCAAAGTTGGGTTTGAGACTGAGGAGGTGACTAGAGATAAACGTAAGAGAGTTTTAGTTGTGGATGATTCGATCACGGTGCGAGAAATGGAGCGCAAGCTCCTGGAAAATCGCGGTTACAAAGTGGATGTTGCTGTTAATGGGATGGAAGGCTGGAATGCCGTTCGTACCAATCACTACGACTTAGTGATCAGCGATATTGATATGCCGCGCATGAATGGAATTGAACTAGTCAAGCAAATGAAGAACCATCCTCGTTTACATTCAACACCAGTAATTATCGTCTCCTACCGCGATCGCGAGGAGGATAGAATCCAAGGCTTGGAAGCAGGTGCAGATTATTACTTAACCAAGAGTAGTTTTCATGATGAAACCTTAATTGATGCTGTGGTGGATTTGATTGGTCGTTAGGAAGAAGGGAATAGAGTGTAGGGTCTAGGGGAGATTAAAAACTATTAAAACTCGCATTCTACATCTTTTAATGTCACAAGACTTACTTACATTGTCATATTCAAGTATTTATAACTAACAGCTCATACATGTAATACTAAAAATCTACCCCTCTTAAATTACCAATTACCAATTACC
>DNXU01000526.1:2527-5631 GCA_003505715.1 Cyanobacteria bacterium UBA8803
ATTCGGCGGGTTCTGCAAACAGTACCCGACTATCAGGTAATTTGGACGGCACGGGATGGAGCTGAAGCGGTTCAGAAGTGTGCCCAAGAGCCGCCGGACATTATTTTAATGGATTTACATATGCCAGTTATGAGTGGGGTAGAGGCAACTCGTCGGATTATGAGAGACTTTCCCTGCGGGATTTTGGTTGTGACAGCTAGTGCAAAGCAAAATGTCGCTCAAGTCTATGAAGCGATGGAACACGGCGCACTCGATGCAGTTGATATCCCTACTTTGAACCAAGCCGACAGTGCCAAAACGGCTAAAGAGCTACTCGCCAAAATTGCTAGGATTAGCAAGTTGCTCAAGCAGCCTTCGTCAAATCTAAAGGCACAACTTCTCACCCCATTGCCCCAATGGCAACGACGGAGTAGGCTACCCTCTACAGTACCCTTAGTCGCGATTGGCTCATCGACGGGAGGTCCAAAAGTCCTGGCTACTATTTTATCACAGTTGTCACCCAATTTCGGGGCTGCGATCGCAATTGTCCAGCACGTCGATGCTCAATTTTCAGCTGGATTCGCTGATTGGTTGAGACAACAAATTCGATTACCAGTCCGGATTGTGGTAGCGGGCGATCGTTTAGAGAAAGGAGTGGTCTTAGTTGCAGGTACTAACGATCACTTGTATTTGAAACCAGACTTAACCCTAGGTTACACCCAAGAGCCGATCGCCTATTCCTACCGTCCCTCAGTGGATGTATTTTTTAAAAGTCTGGCCCAGCAGTGGAGGAGCCGGGGTACTGCGATCCTGCTGACAGGAATGGGCCGAGATGGAGCCGAGGGATTAAGTACCTTAAGAGAGCGAGGCTGGCACACCATTGCTCAGGATGAAGACAGTTGCGTAGTCTATGGAATGCCAAGAGCCGCTATCGAATTAAATGCAGCTGTAGAAATTTTATCACCAGATGCGATCGCCAAAACTCTGTGCCAGAATTTATTTTTGAATTGTTAAACCACTCCGATGGACGAGCAAATAACCGTTTTACTGATTGACGATCAATCCATTATCGGTGAAGCCATCCGTCGTATGGTAGCTACCGAGCCAGATATCAGATTTAACTACTGTAGCGATCCAACTCAAGCCTTGGAGATGGCAGAGGAGTGCCAGCCAACTGTGATTCTGCAAGACTTGGTGATGCCCCAGATGGAAGGATTACTCTTAGTGCGGTTTCTCCGTTCTAAAGACGCTTCCACCTACAATACACCGTTAATTGTGCTGTCTAGTAAAGAGGAAGCCACGATCAAAGTCAAAGCCTTTGAGTTGGGTGCCAACGATTACTTGGTAAAACTGCCGGATCGACTGGAGTTAGTTGCTCGTATCCGCTACCACTCCAAAGCTTACCTGAACTTTTTAAAAAGACAGGAAGCAGAGGCTCTCTTTAAAGCCGAAATTATGCGTCAAGCAGCTTACATCGAGCAAGTAGGTAAGGTAACAACCGCTGCCTCGGATGTGGAACGAGATGTTTTTCAACCTGATGCTTTAAGGGAAGTTAGCCAACGCAGCGATGAACTAGGACAACTGGCACGGGTTTTTACCGACATGGTCAAAACCGTTAAAAATCGAGAAAAAGAATTAACTAATGCCAATATACAATTAGAGTCGTTATTGAAAGCTTACGGGCGTTTTGTGCCTCACGAATACTTGCGCTTTTTGCGCAAAGAAAGCATTACAGATGTCCAACTTGGCGATCACGTTAGCAAAATTATGGCCGTCATGTTCAGCGATATCCGCTCCTTTACTACTATTTCTGAAGGCATGACACCGCAAGATAATTTTAATTTTGTTAATGCCTATCTCAAGCGGGTCAGTCCCGAAATTCGCAATCATTACGGACTAATCGTTAAATTCCTGGGAGATGGGATGATGGCGGTTTTTCCAGATGGTGCAGATGATGCGTTAGCTGCTGGAGTTGCTAAACTCAAGCGGGTTCAGGAATATAACGAACACCGTGTCCAAAATGGCTACTTTCCCCTCCATATAGGAATTGGTATTCATGTTGGCCACATGATGTTGGGGATGGTTGGTGAAGAAAGCCGAATGCAGGGAGATGCTTTCTCGGATACTGTTAACTTAACGGCTCGTTTGGAAGGACTGACCAAGTTCTATGGTGTATCTTTGCTGATTTCTGAGCAAGCGCTGCAACACCTTAGCACTCCAGAAAAATATCAAATCCGCTTTTTGGATCGGGCAATTGTTAAGGGCAGGCAAGAACCCATTGCTGTTTATGAAGTGCTAGATGCTGAAATGGAAGAAATTAGAATATTAAAGTTACAAACACAGCTAGATTTTGAGCAGGGATTAGAGTTTTATCGCAATTGTGACTTGAAGGCTGCGCAAGCTTATTTTGAAAAAGTACTTGCTGTTAATTCTTCAGATAAGACAGCTCAACTTTACCTGGAGCGTGTGGCAATCCTTGGGGAACGGGGAATTCCTGAAAACTGGAATGGGGTTTGGACATTTAGTGAAAAGTAATGATTTTTGCGTTCTGACTATCAGAACACTATCAGACTCACTTGTTAGGCTGTTGTCAGAACTGACAGGTGAGTTTGACAAGGGTTCTGTCCAGTCTGGCAATTCCTCTAATCTTCGGCTGGTTGAGCGAAGTCGAAACCAGCATTTTTATAATGTGAATCATTCTTACAATCTGCCAAAATATGAAGACGATCCCAATCACTAGCCATTAAAGAAATCTTCTTAGCTCGACTCCAACCCTGAACCTGTTTTTCCCGATAAAAAGCATCCGCCACACGATCATAATGCTCCGCATAAACTAACTTTACAGGTAATCGCTTCTTTGTATGATTTGCACCCAAACCATTTTGATGTTGCCATAAACGACGGGGCAAATCTTTTGTACTTCCCGTATAGAAAGAACCATCGGCACATTCCAGAATATACATATAGGGCATTATTATGATCTCCTGTAAAAACTCATCTTGAGTTGGTTGCGCATCGTGAAATAAACCGGGCTTCGACTTCGCTCAGCCCTCATCTCTTTCGCTCAGCCCTCATCTCTGGCTGTTAAGCGACTTCTTCTGTGCTGGTTGAGCGGAGTCGAAACG
>DNXU01000526.1:5803-12182 GCA_003505715.1 Cyanobacteria bacterium UBA8803
GCTGGTTGAGCGAAGTCGAAACCAGCACTCTCATAACATTCCCTAAATCCCCGCAAAAATCTCAGCACTCTTCAGGTTCAGTGCTGCAATTTCATCCAAAATTTCCTGTGACTCCCGATCGCACCTTTCCCCTAGAACTGGGCGCGATCGCACGCCAAATTTCTCAAAAAAGGCAAACATCTGGGCGACTAACTGGGCAAGTTGGCTGTGCATTAGCAGAGCTACCCGCAGGAATTGGATTGCCTTGAAGCCAAAGCCACTCCAGATTTATGAGTCCTGCTAGAGGACTGACATCTGTAATTTGGTTTCCACCGAGGCCAAGCCCAATCAGGTTTATGAGTCCTGCTAAAGGGCTGACATCTGTAATTTGGTTGTTTTCGAGGCCAAGTCCGGTTAGCTTTGTCAGTCCCGCTAGAGGGCTAACATTTGTAATTTGGTTTTGGTGGAGGTAAAGCTCATCCAGATTTGTCAATCCCGCGAGAGGATTGACATTTGTGATTTGGTTGTTGCTCAGGACAAGCACCTCCAAATTTATCAGTCCCACTAGAGGTCTGACATCTTTGATTTGGTTGCTTTCAAGGTAAAGCTGCTCCAGATTTGTGAGTCCTGCTAGAGGGCTGATATCTGTGATTTGGTTAACGCTGAGGCTAAGCTTCTTCAGATTTATAAGTCCCGCGAGAGGGCTGACATCTGCGATTTGGTTGTCGGTGAGGTAAAGCTGCTCCAAGTTTGTGAATCCTGTTAGAGGAGTAATATCAGTAATTTGGTTGACTTCAAGGTAAAGCTCAGTGCGACTTGACAGATTCTCGGCAGCGAGTTCACAATCACTTGTATCTGCTTTTTCTAAGAGTATTTCTACTGTTTTTCGACGTTCTGCTGACAAACTGGTGAGGTTTTGACACCACTCTTTAAAAGCACTCCCAAGACTGGGTGCGGCGGCTTGAGTAACTCCCCATCCGCTGCCACTGAACATCCACATACTTATCAACAGAGCAACTGCGCTAGTCGATTTCATCTTCTAACTCTAATTTCTAGATGCTAAACTAATAGCTGGTAATTGGTAATTGGCAGCAGTTTGGAACCGATTACCGATTACCTATTACCAATCACCAATCACCCCTTTGGTGATAACGTTTCAATGGAAACTCTGATTCTCAATGTACCCCCTGCTGTAGGTCTAACAGACGAGCAGTTTTATCAACTATGCGTGGCTAATGAAGAATGGCGATTAGAGTTAACAGCCCAAGGAGAACTAGTAATTATGCCCCCAACTGGCGGCGAAAGCGGCATTAGAAATGCTGACTTGACTACAGAGTTGAACTTGTGGAATCGCCAGACTCGGTTGGGAAAAGTCTTTGACTCCTCGACTGAATTCCGATTGCCCAATGGTGCCAAGCGTTCCCCTGATGTTTCATGGGTGATACTAGAACGGTGGGAAGCCTTGTGTGCTGAAGATAGAAAGCTTTTTCCTCCCTTGTGTCCAGATTTTGTTATCGAACTCCGCTCTGAAACAGATTCCTTGAAAGAGTTACGTGCCAAAATGCAAGAGTACCAAGATAACGGTGCTCGCTTGGGCTGGCTGCTTGACCCCCAAGCCCCCCTAGTTGAAATCTACCGACCTTTAAGGAATGTGGAAACTATTAACTTCTCCTTTGCAGAACCGCCTAAACTTTCCGGCGAAGATGTCCTACCGGGCTTTGTTCTCGATCTAACCTATATTTTTAACTCTTCGGGTAAGTGAGGGGCTTCCGACGAAAAGCTAACGCCACACTCGCCTCAGGTTGAGCACAAACCCAGGCAGTACATCCTCACCAGACAACTCGGTGGGATTTTCTAACACCTCCACCTCTGTTCCCGGTCGATAAATTTCCACCCTGCGGTGCTGCGGGTCAATTAGCCACCCCAATCTGGCTCCGTTATCAATATATTCCCGCATCTTGGCTTGCAGTTTGCTGAGGCTGTCTGATTCAGAACGCAACTCCACCACAAAATCTGGGCAAAGCGGTACGAAGCCTTTTCGCTGTTGAGGAGTGAGCGCTTCCCAACGTTCCCTCCTAATCCAAGATGCATCGGGGGAACGATCTGCTCCATTAGGAAGCCTAAACCCAGTAGAGGAGTCAAAGGCTTCTCCTAAGTCTTCGTGTGTCTCGAACCAGTTACCGAGTTGCGTGCTGATACTGAGATTACGCTTACCCGATTCGCCTCCTGTGGGGGGATTCACAATCAATTCTCCTGCTGCTGTGCGTTCTAGCCTCAAGTCCCGATTCGCTGCTGCGAGTAACTCAAACTGTTCGGGTGTAATGTGTAGAGCGATCACTGTCGGCAGTGCGATGGAGATGGTTTCCAGTTTGGCAGGTGTTTGTACCATCGTTACCTCAATAAAATCGGATTTGGGTAATTGGTAATTGGTGATGGGTGATCGGTGATCGGTGAGCGGTGATGGGTGATCGGTGATGGGTGAGAAATTACCAATCCCCAATTACCAATCACCAATTACCAATCACCAATTACCAATCACCAATTACCAATTTATCAACCACTTAGCAGTGCTTCCACAAACTCGTAACTTGAGAAGGGACGCAAATCCTCAATCCCTTCCCCAGCTCCAATAAACCGGATGGGCAACCCCAACTGCTGTACCACCGCCAGAGCTACACCTCCTTTAGCAGTTCCATCTAATTTTGTCAATACCACTCCACTAAGTTTTGCGGCCTCCGAAAACACTTCTGCCTGACGCAGGCCATTTTGGCCGAGGGTGGCATCCAAAACTAAGAGAGATTCAACCTTAGCGTCGGCAGCTTTTTTATCCACAATCCGACGAATTTTCGCTAGCTCCTCCATCAAGTTTTTCTTGTTTTGCAGACGCCCTGCTGTATCTACTAGCAGTAATTCCGTGTTTCGGGATTGGGCTGCCGCGATCGCATCAAACACCACCGCCGCCGGATCGGTATTCTTGCCGGGATTGGCAATTACTTCTGTGCCACTGCGTTCTCCCCAAATCTTCACCTGTTCCACTGCTGCGGCGCGGAAGGTATCCCCTGCGGCAATTAAGCAGCTATAGCCGGATTTATTGGCTAAGTGGGCTAGTTTGCCAATCGTCGTAGTTTTACCAACCCCATTCACCCCCGTCATCAACCAGATATTGAGGGTGTCTTTTTCCGGTACAAAAGTAGGACTGTAGGATTCGGTGCAAGGTTTATCCAGCAAATCCCGCAATATTTGTTTCAAGTAGGCGATCGCTTGTTCGGGAGGCAGCACTTCCTGTCGCATTTTGGCTTGCAGGGTTTCGATAATATAGTCCGTTGCCTCAACCCCCACATCAGCCTGCAATAGCAGCGACTCAATCTCACTTACAGCGTCCTGGTTCAAAGGACCTTGACCGACAATCGCTCTAAGTTGGTTCACCAAGCTGCGCCGAGTTTTACCCAATCCCTCCCGCAGCCGTTTGAGCCAACTAATTTCTTCAACAGAGATATCGTCAGGACTGCGCCCCTGAGATGCTAACACTCTAGCCGACCACAGGAACCCTTCATCAAAGGCCAGAACTCCTGCTTGTGGTTCTTCTAATGCTGTTGCCGCCACTGCTGTTTCGTGGGGTGGGGCGACCTTAAGTGGTTCTGGTTCTGGCGTTTCAATCGCGGTGGCTTCAAGACGTTTCAGCCGTTCCTGACGATCCGCTTGACGCGCCCAGATGGGTACGGGGGCACTTGGTTCTTCTGAGACTGGTACTTCTGCCTGTGCCTCTGGTTCTATAGCTTCAGCTGCTACTGCTGATTCGGGCAAGGGTTCGGGTGCCTCTGGTTGGGGTTCGACTAAGGCTTCAGGAGTTGGTGTTGGTGTTTCTGGTGGGGCTGTTGTGGTTTCTTCTGGAGAAGTGGCTACTTTAGCAGTTGCTTCTACTTCTGGTGGCGTAACTATTGATTCTACTGATTCTACCGGAGCAGATTCTTCTTCAATAACCGCTTCCGTAACTGCTGAAGGGACTGCTGCCACCTGAGATTCTGCACTATCAGCTGTCGGTGATGGTTCTGGCTCAACTGTTGCAGCTGGGCTGGATGGCTGTGCTGTTTGGGTAACCTCTGGTTGCCCTACTGCCTCTTCTGTTGGTGCGATTTCTGCTGGTTCTGTGACCTCTGGCGCTGCTTGTTCCGAGGAATGCTGATGCTTCTGAATATTTTTATAGGCAGCTTTCGCCCAACTCAGGTAATCTTCAGCAGCAGCTGGTGCTTGCTCTGGGGTAGCCTGCTCAGTCGCCTGCTGTTCTGGTTCAACCTGGGGCGTTGCCGAGGGGGTCTCCTGAGAAGATACTTCTTTATTGCCAATCTGGCGGCGAAACCAATTAAAAACCATCGCACCTGTGTTGAAAATAGGGAATAGGGAATGGGGAATGGGGAATAGGGAATAGGTTTACCCTGAGCGTAGCCGAAGGGGAATGGGAGCAGAAGAAGGATTTTCGTTCCTTCGTTGTGAGCGCAGCCCATGGTGCCTAATAACTATAATAAATTTTCCATCGCAGGTGGTGCTTGAGGTTTCATGCGGTTAGTGACCCGGCGTAAAACACCATTGATAAATCGGTGCCCTTCCTCATCACTGTAACGTTTGGCCAGTTCTACAGCTTCGTTAATGGCAACCCGTTCGGGAATGCCTAAAAATTCCATTTCTACCACCGCTAGCCGCAAGATATCCCGATCGATGCGCGGCAGACGATTGAGCTGCCAATCCTGGAGAGCTTGGGTCAAAATTTCATTAACCTCCAACTGCCTGCGATTGATAGTTTGAAGAATCTCCATCGCGTAGGCGCGGACTTCATGCTGGTTAGTCAGCTGGATAATTTCGGGGAATTCTACCGCTGTGCCCAGGCGGTTGATCGCATTCTGGGTGAGTTCAATCGCCTCACCGACCATTACTCTAGCACTGTGCAGGTCAGTAGCCCGGGTTTGGCTATTCAGAAGGCGATCACTTCCTCGTTTTAGTTCGGCAGCAGCGGTTTCTAAAGCCTCTTGAATTTCACTACTCAGGGTGCGGACTGCTGCTAATACCAGATTTGTTAGTTGCTCTTTCTCCAGTTGTTCGGGGGAGTTAGGCATTTGAGAGAGGCTCAAAAGAGCCAGTTCTCGGGCAATTCGGCGCGGTTGCATAGTTTTAGTTATTGGTTATTTGTCATTTTTCATTGTTCCTCAGTTATTCGCTTGCTCACAAACAACCAATAACAAACAACAAATGACTAGGAGTTTTCTTCGGTGGGTAAAATCGGCTGTCGTATCTCAGGCAGAGGTTGTTCTAGTTGCCTCTTACCATAGGGTTTGGGCAGGGGTACTGGAATTGATGCTTCCGTAGGGGTAACAATTCCGCCAGAGATTATCACCTTGAAGGCATCTTCGATCGGCATTGACAGATTGATGACTTCATGTTCGGGGACAATAGCGTACCATCCTGTAGTTGGGTTAGGAGTCGTTGGGATAAAAATGCTCAACATGGGGCAATCCATGTGAGATTGAATTTCCCGGCTAGTAGCCCCTGTGACGAAGCCTAGTGCCCACATTCCTGGGCGGGGATACTCCACTAAAATGACCCGGCGAAACTTACTGTTAGAGTCTTTTAAAAGCGTTTCCAACAGCTGTTTGAGGGTTTTATAGACCGACCCAGCTAAGGGAATTGCCTGCAAAACGCGCTCCCCAAGATCTAGCAACCAACGTCCGGCAATATTGCGAGCCATTAAGCCAATCAGCAGAATGCACAGCAGCGGTACGGTCAGTCCCACTAGCAAATTTAACAGATTGACCAGGATAGGGTGGAGGTTATTATAGGGGTTGAGTTGCTTGGGAATGCGGGTGAGAAAATTGATCACCCAGCTTGCGATTGTAATCGTCAGCCAGATCGTGGTAGCGAGAGGAATCACTACCAGAAGACCAGCAATCAGGTCGTTCTTTAAGTCCTGCTTGAAGCGTTGGATCACAGAGCACTGACTCTCCTTACAATGGCTCTTAAAATTTTGTCATCAGGGCTGCGATCGCTTTTAATGACTTGACACCAGACCCAATTAGAAATCCGACCCAGAGCCAGAGCGATCGCAGCTGCTGAACCTGTCTTTAGCACGAGGTTCACTCCTGCCCTACCAGGCAAACTGCTCCTATGCAGCAGTCTGTCTGTTAGAAGGTTCCATCTCTCTCTATTTGTAAAACTTGTTAAGAATTGTTGCAAGTAGCGACATCTCTGTTAAAGTTCGGCGTTTTTCCTCATGGGTTTTCTTGTCAAAGGTCAAAAGCTTGGGATGGTTATCGCTACTGCGAACCCGATACCCAAGCTTTCCCCTAAATATCCTTAAAAAAAGACTGGTATCAGTACATACATTTTAACAGGGATGAGGGATGAGGGATGA
>DNXU01000491.1:0-261 GCA_003505715.1 Cyanobacteria bacterium UBA8803
GTGGATGCCTTTCAACGCTATCAATCTGGCGAACTATCGGATGAAGATTTTTCCAAACTCATCGGTCTGTCTGGCCAGGATAAAGGCAATTTACAGCTCCCGTCCTTCAAAAAGCTAGTGGATTTCGTCTCTCGTGGTATTCGCAACCGTAAATAAAAGCAAAACTGAGGCTCTCCCCCCTGAAGGATACCGCTTTTGAATTTAACCTTCTGTCCTAGGATGACCGTACTAAGTTAGCGGCAATGGTGCGTTAGCTCCAGC
>DNXU01000491.1:326-4601 GCA_003505715.1 Cyanobacteria bacterium UBA8803
TCCCTCATCCCTCATCCCTCCTAGGGACGTTCCTGCCTTAGTTCTTTAGTGAGGTCACCAATAGTGTTTTGATGGCTTTTTGCCATCATTACCGCTGCCTGACTGGCTTGTGCCGCACGCCGCGAGGTTACAGCAGCTTCCTTAGCAGTTTGGGTAAGTTCCGTAATTGCTATGGCTTGTTGAGTCAAAACACCAACAAACTGCTGAATGGTTTGCTGTTGTTCCTGTGCTGTTTGAGCTTGCCGTTCTGAAGTCTCAGCAAGCAGCTCGACTGCTCTTAACAGTCGCTCTAGACGCTCTTCAATCCGGTCTAGTGGCGGGGTCATGATTTTGCTTCTCTAGTTATTTAGACTTTACCACTGATATCAAGTCCATTGGCATCGTTATTACATCCTAGAGGCAGGTTCACCCCAAATATTTAGGTAAATCCTAATTTTTTGGTGAAATTAGCTTTGTCACTGACCTTGGGCACCCTGAATTTTCAGACTACAGATTTTAAGCGGAAGTTCCCCAGAGCTGGGTGTTTCAGCGAGTTTTGATATCGTGTCTCGTAGCATCCTTGATGGTTACTACCAAGGGTGTCTATACAAGTCCAATGCTACCGGACATGATATGACTCAGATAACTAACCCAACTCCCTTGCAGCAAGCAGTTATCAAGCGGTTTGCCACTGAAGTGTAGGATAGTCAGTATAACCTTTTTCATCCCCGCCATAGAACGTAGAACGGTCATAGGGGTTCAACGGTGCATTCAGAGCAAAGCGCTGCGGCAGATCGGGATTGGAGATAAACAACCTCCCGTAGGCAATCAGATCGGCATCTCCAGCAGCTAGGGTTGCATTCCCCAACGCCCGATCGTAACCTCCTGCTGAGATCAGCGTACCGTGAAACAGAGAACGAAAGTATCGGGCAGTCAAATCTGGTTGCGGCGTGTTAGATGTGTTATTTCCTTTTGCCCAGCGATTGAGTGCGTCTGGATTGATCCTTGGTTCTACTAGATGGAGATAGGCTAAACCAAAGCGATTGAGAGCCTCCGCTACATAGCTGAAGGTGGCAACTGGATTTGAATCAGACATGCTATTAAAGGTGCCAGATGGTGATAGGCGCACTCCCACCCGATCGGCTCCCCAAACGCTCACCACTGCTTCAGTCACTTCCATCAGCAGGCGGGCGCGGTTCTCAATCGAACCACCATAGCGATCGCAACGCTGGTTGGCACCATCCTGGAGAAATTGATCCAACAAATAACCATTGGCACTGTGAATTTCCACACCATCGAATCCAGCAGCTAGAGCATTTTCTGCTCCCTTTCGGTACTGCTCTACAATTAAAGGAATCTCCTCGGTTGCCAAAGCACGAGGCGTAACGAAGGGCTTCTCTCCAGAATAAGTACTAGCCATACCTTCGGGAGCGATCGCGCTGGGTGCAAGGGGTAAGGCTCCTTCCGGTTGCAGATCGGGATGGGAGATCCGCCCCACATGCCACAGTTGGAGAAAGATATGTCCTTTGCGATCGTGTACTGCTTTGGTTACCAGCTGCCAGCCTTCTATCTGCTGCGGGGAGTAAATGACTGGGGTGTTGGGATAGCCCATCCCTTGAGCTGAAATTTGGCTGGCTTCGGTGATAATTAATCCTGCCGAAGCTCGCTGGGCATAGTAGGTGGCGTTAAGATCAGTGGGAACATTACCAGCTCCTGCTCGATTGCGGGTTAAGGGAGCCATAACCATGCGGTTCGGTAGAGTGTAGCGACCAATTTGAAAGGTTTCTAGCAGATTGATATCCGTACTCATGTGTAAATCTGGAATAGAACTGACTCAGAAAGTTAGCGAGGACTTCAGTTGTGAAGTAGTTAAATAACTATTTAACTACTAGGATAAACTTCCCAACTCAAATAGTCAAGTAGTTGTTTGACTATTTGAAAAGCCCTCAAAACCTTACAATAAGGATGAGGGATGAAACAGAAGAGGGATTTTCATCCACAATTATTGTGAGTGACAGCTCATGGAGTCTATCTTGGAAAGCGATATCCAACAGCGAGCCAAAATTTTTGCGGCTCTTGCCGAACCTACGCGCCTGCGACTCGTTACCTTGCTGGCTCAACAAGGAGAACTGAGTGGCTCGGAGATTGCCAACCGCTTAGGAATTAGTCTGGCTCTGTTCTGTCACCATTCCAAAATCTTGGCTGAGGCAGGAGTTCTCCAAATCCGCAAAGAGGGGCAAACCAAGTACAGCTCACTCAATCGCGAGCTATTAGCCAACTGCTTTAGCAGTTTGGGAATACATAGAGAATAGGGAATAGGGCGATCGATATTAAAATCGAGCGTCTGACCGACAAAATCGAGCGACTGGCCGATCGGATTGATGAACTTACAAGGTCAAAGGTGAGCGGCTTCCAGATTAACAATCAAAGGTTCCTCAAAAGTTTGATACATGCTAGACAATAGGGCATCCATATACTGATGCAGACGCTCGTGCTGCTCTGGATTGGGGCGATAAAGGCGATCGCCTTCTTGAGAAAAAAGCCCAGCAGCCTTAGCCTGACAGTAGTGCAGGTTTTCACAAGAAGCTGGCGATAGCCAGCTACCATAATCAACAGAAGGAACCAAACCAGGTGGTAACCGACCTTCGATGAGTAAGATCAACCGCTGGTAACAAGCAGAGGCATTGAGACCTCGGCGCTCTAAGTGTTGCATAATTTCCTCAATGCTGTAGAGGCGATCGGCTGGTTCCTCTGTAGGATTAGCAAAGGCTCTTAGCAGTTCCAACAGCAGAAAATAGTCACTATACTGCTGCTGAGCGCGATTTAAGACTTGGGGATATAGGGGCAACGCGGCCAGTCCGGCAGCAACTGAGCTACCCTGGGGTAAATCTGCCTCTAGAATGAGAGTCGTATTGGGTAGTTTTTGCTGCAACCATTTTTGTAGGTTGGAGAAAGCCGTAGTCCCACCCATACAGACGATCCGATTAATGAGTTGTCCTGATATTCCAGTCTCAATTAACAGCGCGTTCAGCTCTCGATTGAACTGTTCTATGAAAGGGACAAGTACCTTGGCTTCAAAGTCCTGACGTTTCACCGTCCAGCGCTCAGCACCCAGTTGTAGGGTAAATTCTGCTTTGTGCTGTAAAATCAGCTTCAGATATCCAGAAGCCCTCAATAGAGCTTGTCCGAAGGGAGAACTCTGTAACTGAGATGAGGCGCGATCGCGTTTTGGTTGGTCGGATTGACCTGGTAGCGGCAATTCTAGATCCTCGCTTAAGGAGAGTTGCTGGAGTTGCTCCCGAGACAGCTGCGGATAAAGCAACTGCCAGAATATATCTTGATCGATGCCATGACCCCCATAAGACCAACTGTGCAGATAAAAGTTTTTATAGGTTAACTGCTCCAGCTGATCGGGCAAATCAGCTAAAACCAATTCCGTAGTAGTTGCCCCAGCATTAATAGCCAGCATCGACCCAGGACAGGGAGTTAGATTCGAGAAGCTATGCATTTCGCCTCCTGTTCCTATCCTGGGTAAAGTGGTCAGGATAGTTGCGATCGCATCTTCTAGGAAAAAAACTTGCTGAGCTTCCTTCACCAGCTTGGCCTCAAGTACAGCTTCGCGTAAATTGATCTGGTAGGTATCTCCCCAATTAGCTGGGCACCCCAACACCACACCCTCCAGTTGTGCTAAAGCAGCTGCTAATACTTCTGCTGTCAAATCCACTGCCCCCACCTTTAGGGGTGTATCCGGTAAGGTACTTGATGGCGTCAAGGTCGTTAAAATTGCCTGCAAAGCCCGTCGCACCCAGTAAAGGGACAGCTGCTGCTCACCGGGCAACTGCAATATCGGTTCCCATTCGTGACGCTCTTGGCAATAGTAGGGAACGCCAATTTTCAAATAGGGTTTAAAGTTTTGCAAGTATATTCCCGGCTTCTTAGCTAGGGTAGAAGCTAAAGACCCCACCACCACTGATGTAACAGGAGGTTGAACAAAAAGCTGACTCGCTGCCGGACCAGAGTAAGTCACAGCTGGTAAACGAAACACAGCTTCGCTACTACTAGCAGTAGCAAATTGGGGATTAACCAGTAGCACTTCATGCCGCCAATAGATCGGGTATTGCTGACCCGTCACTTGGTTGAGGAGAACAGCTGAAACACCCGTGGTACCAAAATCAATTCCCAGATACCAGATAGCGTTATCGAGCTGTGTCTCTGGTTGCGATAATTGTGAAGACATCTATTCAACTTGTTTGATAATTGGTAATTGGTGATGGGTGATTGGTAATTGGTGATTGG
>DNXU01000491.1:4697-11523 GCA_003505715.1 Cyanobacteria bacterium UBA8803
CCAATTACCCATCACCAATTACCCATTACCCATTACCTCTCAAGGGCTTTCACGTAAGTCTCCATCATCCTCTTCGCCTTCACTCAAAGCATTCTCATCAAAAGGAATCATCTCTTCAAACCTGCCTTCCCATAGCATATTTTCTATGTCTGAGTCAAGATATTCTTCTAAAAAATCCTCAACATCTGAGTCTGATGGGGCAGATTTGGCAGCAGCTGGGTCGATTTCGACATCTTCACCCCTTCGGCTAACGCTCAGGTAACCCCTCGCGGGGTCAGGCTCCGGAGTAGATAGATCAAGTATTGCTCCACTCTCCCAACTTGGGAAGATCGTATCTTCATGGGACAAGTCGTGGAGGGCAAACTCTTCCCAATCTTCAGCCAATAACTCCTCCGACATTGGAAATGGCTGATTCTGTAAATCTCCTAGCTCTGATACCTGGGTTGGTGCCACTGTTGGTGGTTCCCAATAATAGCTGGATGGCACCTGCTCTTCCTGAGTGGGGATATCTTCAGGCTCTGGTTCCTCAAAGCTGTGCAGGTCTTTGCTAAGCTGCTGTAGAGTGTTGCGATCGAGTTGAATATCTCGCTCTGACTTATTAACAAGTTCATCGAAGGCCAACAAATTCTCGTCTGGTGAAGCTGAGATATAGCGCTCTTCAACTTGCCTAACGGGGGGTTCAGTTTCTAGAGCTTCCTCTGGTGACCAATGTTCTTCCCTAGTAGTATAGGCTAAAGGAGTTTCTAGGATAGGGCGAGAGTAACTCAAACCCATCTGGTCTAACAAATCTGTTAAAGACGAAATTGTTTCCGGAGCATCTTGTTCACCGACAGCCTGCCGATCCGATGCTGGCAAACTGATGGTAGGTTTAACAAGTGGCTCTTCTACTGCTAAATCGGCTTTAAGGACAGAATCAGCCACTGCATTTTCCAGCAAAAATTCTGCCAAATGCCTTGCTGCTTCTATCGGGGGTGCCGTTGAGGCAGGTTCGGTAGCGGGATCGCTAAGACCTTCAAACAGGAATTCTTCAACTGGAAAGGAGTTCGCAATGGAGGAGTTCAGGAATTCAGAAGTTTCTAAACTGCTAAACTCCTGAAGTTCTAGGTTTTGTGCTTGAGAGGGTAAAACCTCTATAGCCTCTGCATCATGGTTTTCTTCTAAAACCACCTCAGCTCCCATACTGGAGAGATCGAGTGCATCTGCTGGTGCCGTGCTTAACTCATCCGTCCCGAATAGATTTTCGTATAAATCTTCGCTTTCCAGGTGGTGGCTTGCGGTGGTTGGCTGTAGTTCGGCAGCAACATCTGGTATTTCTGCTTCTACATCCAACGGGCTTAGTTCTGCTAAGTTCTCATCTGCCGAACCCAAAAGGACATCTAGCTCTTGAGTATCTGGATTATTGGGTATGCTGCTATCCTCAAAGTCCGAGACAGCCTCTTTAGTATGGAGATTGAGTTGGATGAACGTCTCAATCCCATCGTTCTCATCCAGATTTTCAGTATCGATCTCATCCAGATTTTCGGTATCGAGTCCTTCAATTGGTTCCCAATCTTGGAAGTTGAGGCTGTCTAAAGAACTTTCTTCAGGGGTTGACCCAGAACTTGGGTAGACCGACTCTGGTTCCTGGTGGAGCTGATCGGGCACCTCTACAGAACCCTGATGAATTGTATCAGTAATGGGACTAACCGAGGGGGGGACTAGCAGAGATGTTAAGGGTAGTGAAGGCCCTGCCAAGGTTTCGGGAATTTTGTAAATGTTGGGATCGGTGAAGTCCAGAGCTGACTGTGGCTGTTTTGCCTCTGGTGGGGGTTGATTGGGGATCGGTTGGGGAGGATGAGTTACCTCAGACAATTCCCTTGAGGATTGTAAAAGGGTTGATGCTTCTCGTCCCAACAGCTGAGCTAAGCGATTCACTAAGGCTGTAAATAGTAGCTCTCCTTGCACTCCCAGTCGGTGCATCTTGTCAAGCCCCAGAGATAAAGAGTCTTGATAGCCATGAATATCGCGCTCTAGGGTATCAAAGATCGCCCGATGGTTTCCGTCTATTGTCCTGAGCATACCATCGAACTGCGCTTGTAACTGCCGCAGTTGCTCCATACGCTCTGGTAGCGACAGCACCGTAGCACCCTTGTTAGCTTTTGTCTCTGGTGTCACTTCCTTATTAAGTAACTGAGCCTCCCAATTCACTAGAATTTGGGCGAGTTGCTGGGTCACGCTTTCCGTAGTGCGGTTGATTGCGTCTCGGGCAAACTCTGAAATCTTTTGCTCTTGGTCAGCCTTCTGCTGGGAAAAGCTATCGCTTGCTTCCCGCCTCGCATTCTCTAGCTGTCGAATTTCTCGAATCAGAGATTCCCGCTCCTCTCGCAGTGCTGCCAATTCAGCTTGCAGGGGTTTTATCAAGTCAGCTCGCAAAACTTCCATTTCTCGCGTCACTGCTTGTACGAGCTGCTGGACTGCGGGTGGTTGTTGGGATAGTGAGTTTGTTGGTAGTGGTTCAGATGCAGCTCTGAAATTCTGCTGAACAGAAATCAGGTAGCTGCGAACTCGCTCAAGTACCTGACGCTGATCTGCCGCCTCATGCGGCTTAGACCAGGGGAGACGGGAGCCAACCTTAGGCAGTATGCTCTCAATATCAGCGAGCAGAGATTGAATATCCTTCTCTTTAGTCACGGTGGAACCCTTGGCAAAAACAAGTACAGCAAAAACGGGAGCGATCGCATTCTCCCTGCCTCTAATGGTAAGCTGCAATAGCGATCAAGCTAGAGGAAAGGTTTGATTAACCAGTTTTGAATGTTAAGATTGAGGGATATATAAAAATTTGCCCAAAATCTCAAATTGATTGTTAAAATAGTATACTCTCTATTAAAAGTTTCTCCATATCAGATGCTTTGTGCCACGCAATGCGACTCGATCCCTTATACTTGCCTCAAGTAATGACAGAATTAGGGATTAAAGGCACTACTGCTATGGTGTACGCCTCTAGAGATAGGAAAATAACTACCGTATTAGCCCTACTGCCTGGTCTTAACAAGTTGCTGAGGTTCCCCTAGCATCACAATGGCCTAGTTATTCTCCCTCTATGGCTATAACGGAAGCAACCTCATTAATTTTTCAGACTATGGTAACTCACCGTATCTCTCCACGGCGTATACAATGGGGTTTGGCTCCATGGATGACCGATACAGCTCAGACGAAATGAACTCCAATGTTAACGAGTTGATTTGCACGGCCCCTTTTTTTGCTGGCTTACCAGAAGCAACGGTACAGCACGCCACTGCTCATGTTGTCACCCGTAAGCATCCAGCCAACCGCGTAATCTTGCTGGAGAATGATTGGGGCGGCTCCGTGTACTTCATTTTGGAGGGCTGGGCAAAGATTCGCACCTACAATCTGGATGGTAAAGAGGTAACCCTCAATATTCTGGGCAAAGGCGAAATTTTTGGCGAAATGGCGGCACTAGATGAAGTACCACGTTCAACCGATGTGATTACCTTAACGGAGACGTTAATTGGTAGTATCCCAGCTCAGGATTTTATCCAGTTGATTCATACCGAACCCTTAGCTGGCGTCCGCTTGTCTCAGCTGATGGCGAAGCGCCTGCGTCAAGTCAACCGTAGGTTGCGTCTGCGGGAGTCGGATAGTACCTCCCGCGTGGCAGATACTTTATTGTTTCTTGCCGAGGGGCAAGGAAAACTTAAACAGCAAGGAACTGAAATACCTAACTTACCCCATCGCGAGTTAAGCAGCCTAAGTGGATTAGCACGAGAGACTGTAACCAGAGTATTAACCAAGCTGGAGAAGAAGGGACTGATCATGCGGGATCACGATATCATGTTTATCCCTGATGTGCCTGCATTGGAGCGAATTATCGCCTAATGTGAAAATAGGGAGAGGGATAAGAGATGAGGGAGGAGGGATGAAGGATGCAAGAGAGGAGAGATGTTCATCCGTTGATTGCTTTCTCCGTCTCGTTCATCCCTCCTCCCCCATCCCTCATCCCTCACCCTCTCTCTTTTAGTAAATTTGCATGAGCGATCCTTGTGATGATGCCCAATCTTCTCACCGCGATCTGTCCGAGGAAACTGAAAACCAGCCTTTAAAATCGGAAGCAGCTGAAGACTTTAGTGATAATTTTGATTTAACCGAGAATGAGTTGACCGAGGACACCAATTCAGATCGGCAGCAACCAGTCAGTTTTGGCTCTCACAGAAAAACTCCTTTTCCAGGGATGAGTTCTTCCGGGCACTCTACTCACGGACAAGGGACTCCCTTAGTGATGGTGGAAACGGCTTTTCTAGCCAGTACTGCTAGCTTGATTTGGCTGATTAATTACTACTTTCCCCTAGGCCCGGTGCTAAAAATGTTTTTCCCGGTGCCCATTGCTTTGGTATACCTACGATGGGGAAATCGGGCATCTTGGATGGCGGCACTTGTCTCTGGGCTTTTACTAGCGGTGCTGCAAGGGCCAGCTCGCAGTATTCTATTCGTGATTCCCTATGGGTTAATGGGCGTTCAGTTGGGAGCATTGTGGCGACGGCAGGCTCATTGGTTATTCTCAATTGGTATTGGTACGCTGATTGGCACTGTAGGCTTCTTTTTCCGATTTTGGCTGCTCTCAATCCTTTTAAACGAAGATCTCTGGGTTTATGTCATGACTCAGGTAACCGAACTGGTCGAGTGGGGGTGCCTGAAACTGGGATTGCTGATTGAGCCTAGCTTACTTTTGATTCAGGCGATCGCTCTAGTAACGATCTTCCTCAACAATGCCGTTTATTTATTTGTCGTGCATCTAGTAGCCTTACTCATGTTCGATCGCTTGGGTAATCCCATTCCCCGACCGCCAAACTGGGTGCAAATTTTACTGGATTATGATGGTTGAGACTAGTTACTCTCTTATGGTTGTGATGTACAATACTGCTGTGAAGTATAGCTAAGAGATAATTAGCTAGTGCAGCAGGCTTGGAAATAACTATCCAGTTGAAAAAGGATAAAAGCTTACTGTACAGGCTTTCTTTCCTTCTGCCTGCGTTCGACTGATCTCATGCCGAAGTCTGCCTTCTGCATAGCTGCCTTCACTGCACTAGTACGCACCGATTAGCCAGAGAGTTAATCCTAGGTATGTCATTGTTTTTTATCATTCCACTCGCTGCTTTCGTAGTAGCGGCCTATGTCTTCAAACATTCAGCTGACGAAATTGCCTATCTGAGCGCAGCAATTGCACTAGTCAGCTTACTTTTGACATTATTATTAGCGCCTTGGCAGATTCAGTTATTGTTGCTCATGCTGGTTGTGTTCAGCAACAAGCGGCAGTCACTGTCTAGTAGTCCCTTACCTGAATCTCACTCTGAGGAAGAGGAAAAGACTAAACTGGTTTATCGCGGAGCCTACTATAAAGCTGCTCCTCCCCAAGTTGACCTGATTGAGGAGGAAATTAAAGGAAAATATCGGGGGCAGGTTTGGAGCGCTCACGATATAGCTAAGGAATCTGTACCTCACCCAAACTTGAATCTAAAGTATCGAGGTGTCATAGTTGCCGATAAAACCTAGCGGTTCTTGCCCTGACTCGGCAGTGAGTTGTAGAGATGTTCCAACGGACTGTCTTTACAGCGAAATCGACTCGATCCGCATTTATACTCAACAGACACAAGCAAGGGAGTGGTTGCAGCAGTACCGGGGACGTTTACCAGTATTCGCTTGTATTTTGGGCTTTACCGCTACTGGTTTGATTCCCGGAATTTCCGCTGCTGGGGCAACGCCGGAGGATCGGCAATACACGGCGATCGCGGATGCTGAATTTCTAGTTAATGGCCCTTTACCACAGCCTAAATACCCCCTACCCCCCCTAGTGGTTGGAGCCTCTCCCGTACTGATTTCCCGTGCCGTCGTTGAGGCATGTGACCTGCCTATTTATTTATTTAATGCGGGCTTACCTCAACCCCCAGCCGTACCTGCCATTGACTTAGGGGGTATCCCCGCTAACTGTCTCACCTCTGGCAACGCCTTACCTTTGGACATCGTGCAACAGCTATTTGCACAAGGCTGGCAGTGGGGCAAAACCCTAGCCACAAGGGTTGCTGGCGGATACCTAATTATCAGTGAATGTGTAGTCGGTGGCACCACCACAGCCCTTAGCCTCCTGACTGGTTTAGGTATTGCTGCTGCTGGCAAGGTGAATAGCAGCCACCCCAACTGCAATCATGCCCAAAAATGGGAAATTGTACGAGTAGGGTTCCAGCGTGCTGGATGGGAAATGGGGAAAGAATCACAGGTGCTGCTCCCCCCCTCTCCTATTGACCCCTTAAAGCTAGTGGCAGCTGTGGGAGACCCCATGCAAATTGCCGCAGCAGGGATGGCGATCGCCGCTAGCGATCGCAGTGGAGTATTGCTAGCTGGTGGTACGCAAATGCTAGCAGTCTATGCCCTGGCCCAGGCTCTAGCGGCAAGGCACAGCCTCTCCTGGCGACCCGATCACATCGTCGTCGGAACAACTCGCTGGGTAGCTCAAGACCCTACAGGGGATACGGTTGGACTAGCACGAGCAATTGGTGATGTGCCGCTTTTAGCCACTGACTTAAGTTTTGCCCAGTCTCGTTATCCCTCACTACAGGCTTACGAGGAGGGATATGTTAAAGAAGGAGTTGGTGCGGGGGGATGTGCGATCGCCTCTCATCTGTACAAAAACTGGAACTCCCTGCAATTGCTGGAAGCCATTGAAGCCTTAGTAGAACGATACCGCTATAGTCATTAATGGCAATGCCTCCCAGTCAGGTTATCCTTAACGACAGGATAATAACATTTCTCCCCTTCTTCCTCATCCCTCATCCCT
>DNXU01000491.1:11576-12462 GCA_003505715.1 Cyanobacteria bacterium UBA8803
ATCCCTCATCCCTCATCCCTCTATAAATGGATTCTCCGGACGAGTAACTGTTCTTCTAGGGCAGCAATGCGATTATAGGCTGCTGTAAGTTGTGCGGTTAAGCGTTGTACTTGGATTTCGGCAGACAGGACGTTCTCGCTGTTTTGGGGAGAATTGATACTGTCACTATTAACATCCGTCAGGATATCTTTATGTTCCATCACTAAGTCAAGAAGTGGGTGACTTTGAGATCCCTTCGGTCTAATATTCGCGTCTAATGAGGAGTAGCTCGCCTCAGGTCGTAGAATCTCTTTGATATCAGACAAGGCTTCTGCGATTTGGTGACTTAGCTGGTCAATGATTTGATATAGAGTATCAACTTTATGACTTAGAGCAACGATTTGCTGTTGAACTGCATCCATAGGATTGCCAATTTCCATAACCTTGTTCTCTATTTATGCTAGTCACTTTCAGCTGCAACATCCCCTGATTGCTGATTCATTTAACTATTGGAGATTGGCAATAGGCCGATGGCCGCCTTGGCTCGTTGTTTTTATAGATTTGCGGGGAACTCTGACGAGTACTCAATCTTGGTGTTTAGCTGTAGTGACAATACCTCGGCCATTTCCTAGCTGTTCCTAGCTTTTGGTGACCGAGCCAGTATCCCTTAACGGGATATTCACAATGACCACATTTTTGAATCACCCCATAGACTGATATCAATGGTAGGATAGCCAAGCAACCTGAACCTACAAAAATTTTCTTCACAGGTCAGCAGGCGCTCTTAAATAATTGGGAAATGTTTCAGCAATTTTTTGCCTGGTAAATTATAGCGATTGAGCGAACGGCTGTCCGTCTCAGAGATAACAAAAATTATGTTAATTTGTTGGAAGTAGGACTTACGCAG
>DNXU01000491.1:12518-12693 GCA_003505715.1 Cyanobacteria bacterium UBA8803
TGGGGGGTCGGGGGGCACAATGCATAAGTCCTAGTAAGAAAGCTCTTGGCTAGTTTCTCTGCGGATATTTCAGTAAGAAAGTTCCCTGAAGCGATCTCTTTCTCCCCCTCTTCCCTCTTAACTATTTTGATAAAAACTTTTCTCACCCTCATTCCCTCACACCCTCATCCCTCAT
>DNXU01000491.1:12899-26333 GCA_003505715.1 Cyanobacteria bacterium UBA8803
CCTCATCCCTCATCCCTATCTTAAATACCTATGAAACGACGCTCCTTTCTAATAGGTGCAACTACTTTAACTCTGAGCCAATTGGCTTCGGGGTGTAACGGTAAGCAGCAGATGTCTTTAAGCGTAAGGCTGTTGCAAGATTCAATTCCAGCTCAGCTGTTAGGTCAATTTCGGAAGGCATTAAAGCAACCTGTTACTCTCAATTTTGAGCCAGAAAAACAGTTACAACAGTTATACCAGGATCTGAAAACTTGGAAGCAGCAAGCTCAAAAGAAAGATACCCCCAAACTGTTGCCTCTTCCCTTCCTGGGACAGCAGAGGAGAGCAATTCCCAATTTGGTGACCTTAGGTGATTATTGGTTAGAAACAGCGATTCGGCAGGAACTGATACAACCTCTAGCCATTGAAAAGTTAGCAGGATGGCAGCAGCTATCACCCCCTTGGCAAGCTTTAGTCCGGCGGAATCAAAAGGGGGAACCGGACAATTCTGGGCCAGTATGGGGTGCGCCTTACCGCTGGGGTACTACCGTTATTGCCTATCGCCGCGATAAGTTTAAAGCATTGGGCTTTGCGCCTAAAGATTGGAGCGACTTGTGGCGTCCTGAGTTGCGCGATCGCATTTCCCTACTAGATCAGCCGCGAGAAGTAATTGGCCTAACACTGAAAAAAATGGGGTTTTCCTATAACACTGAGGATTTGACCAAGGTGCCAGATCTAAAAAAAGAACTGCTGGCGCTGCATCAGCAGGCGAAATTTTACAGTTCCGATCGCTATTTGGAACCTCTGATTTTAGAAGATACTTGGCTAGCTGTGGGTTGGTCTACCGATATCCTGGCTCTACAGGAACAGGATCGCCAAATTGAGGCAGTGGTTCCCGACTCAGGAACTTCTCTCTGGGCAGATTTATGGGTACAACCAGCTTCTAGAGTAGCGGAGCCTAACTCAGAATCTCTAGCTAAACAATGGATTGATTTCTGTTGGCAGCAGCAACCTGCTATTGATATTTCTCTTGTGAGCAATGCAGTCTCACCCATACTAAATACTATGGCTTCAGCTAACTTACCTCAAGAGATCCAAAAGAACCCCTTGCTTTTGCCAGATACCTCAGTTATCGAGAAAAGCGAATTTCTTAAACCATTGTCCACGAAAGCTATTGAGCAGTACCAAGCGCTATGGCAAGAAATCCGTAATGTTATTTAGGGAATTGGTAATTGGTAATGGGGAATTCCAAGTCTCTATTCCCTATTGGCGACGTACTGGCAAACCATCCTGGCCTAAGGAATCAAAGATAAGCAATTCGCAATCTGGTTGAGCTTTACTGTAATTGCAGGTGTAAGTTGCCAGCATAGCTGCGCGGTCGTTGAAAACTCTGACATTATATTGATAATCTCTGCCAACAGTACCGAACCGATTCACAAAGCGGTATCGTTCCAAATAGTTAAGGAGAGTCCACGGTTGACGGTTAACAACCAGATCTACTCGCTTTTCGTCTTGATAGGCAATCCAGTTGGTTAAAAGTTTGCCTCCAAACTCATTAAACTGTTCTTCTGCCCACCAAAGGCTAGGGGTAGTAATTTGTGTCTGGGAAATGCTATTAGCTGTTATAACTCCTGGTCTTGGAGGTAAAGCATTCGGAGCGAGGAATTCTACCTCTAATGGGACTAAAGACGGTATAGGTGCTGAAGTGTGTGCGGATGCCAGTAGCGGACTCAAAACCACTAGAGAAAAAACAGCTATTACTTTAAGATTCATCCCTCATCCCTCCTCCCTCATCCTTTTAATCCATCCCTCCTCCCTCATCCTTTCAATCCATCCCTCCTCCCTCATCCTTTGAGTGACTTGGCAGATTTATCATTGTTCCCTCCAAAGGCGACGCTGAGGCGATCCATTAAGACGCTGGTGAGCATCCTGAAGTAATGCGGGAATGTCCAGTTTTTCAGGACAGCGAGGCAGACAGTCCCCACAACTGGTGCATCTATTGCCTTTAACTCCAGGGAACCAATGTCCGGCATTTTCAAACATGCCATAGCGGTATTGGCTGTAGTCAGTCATGCCGTAAGCCACTGCTAAATTTCTCAGGCGCAAGACTTCTGGAATGTGGATGTTTTCCGGACAGGGAAGGCATTGGTAACATTGACTGCAACGGTCAGTCCCCAAGGCATCTCGTCCTCGATCATCGAGCTGCTGAAGTATTTCTATCTCTAAAGAAGTTAAGGGTTCATCTCGATCGGCAACCGCCAAAGGTGCTGTCAGCTCTGTGGGGTTAGCAGGTCCGATACTCAGAGTGGTAATGCGGCGATCGCTCAACAAAAACCGATAGTTTAATTCTAGGGGAGAGAAGGGATAGCACAGCTCCTCTAGTTGAGGCGGTGGAGTATAAAGTCGCCCGCCCTTGTCAGCCGGAGAGATAATAAAGATGCCCATATCTTTAGCATGAGCTAAATCCACTGCTGCGGCATTGCGCTGGAAGAAATAATAATAATGCAGGTTGACAAATTCAAATAAATCGGTATTTATGGCCGCCAACATCACCTCTAGTGGAGCATGAGTGGAGAAACCCAAGTGTCTGATACGTCTCTCTCGCAAAGCCTCTTGGATCGCCTGCATACAACCCCTAGGAGACTCAATCCACAAGAGATGCTCCCAGGTATTTAGGCCATGAATTGCCAAACAATCCAAATAGTCTAGTTGCAGGCGATTTAAGGATTCCTCTATCCACCGATGCATCACATCAGCATCTGGTGTTGGCGGTAGCTTAGTGGTGATGCATAGCTGCTCTCGCGGCACCGACAATTCGTCGTTCAGAATGTGACCCAGATACTGCTCACTCTTACCATAACCCTTGGCAGTTTCCAGGTGATTAATCCCTCTCGCTATTGCTTGCTGTACAGTCTTTTGCGCGTCTGCAAAGGAGGTTAAAAAGCGCATGGTTCCCAGGGAAAACACTGAAAGCAGCAGGTTAGTTTTCCCAAAGCGTCGGTAACGCATTTTTTGTTGTTTGTTGTTGGTTGTTTGTTATTGGTTATTTGTGGTTGGTAGTCCAGTTATATCTGGGTGAGAATTAATAACCAACGACCAATAACTAAGAATTAATTAACCGTCGCCACCTGCTTTAAATCCCCGATGCTGGGCAAAATCTTCGGGGCGAAGTTTGGAAATAAATTCGCGGAAAGCTCGCCGTTCTTCTTCATCGGCATCTCGATCTACGGGTATGGAGGCATCGGCAACGACTTCTTCCATAACCCAGATTGGACTACCAGTACGCAGGGCGATCGCGATCGCATCACTGGGTCGAGCATCAATTTCTTTCTTGACCTCACCCTGACTGACGCACAGGATAGCATAAAATGTATTATCTTGAAGCGCATGAATAATGATGCGTTCCAGAGCCATGTCCCAGCTTTCCAGCAGATTAACAAACAGATCGTGGGTCAGAGGTCGGGGTGGTTTTTGTCTTTCCAAAGCGCTGATAATTGCCTTTGCCTGATCCTGACCAATATAAATGGGTAGGGCACGTCGATCTGAAGCATCTTTAAGTAGCACAATTGGGCTGCGCGAGACAGCGTCTAATGCAATTCCAGCAACTCTCATTTCAATCATCAGCTTAGCCTCTAGAATACGATAGGCATTGAGGGCATCAGAGCGAAGCCGTCAAGTTGTACTGGACGGATGTGGACTCAAACAAAAATCCAGAACTTTTTTTCATCGCTTCACTGCTTAACCTCAAAATCAGCCCCTAGTAACCCTTGGGTGGAGATCGACAATATTGTCTTCTCCAAGTATGCCCCAGCCTGAGGATCTTTATTCTGGGGCTTCATGAAAAAAACACATAAGTTCTCCCTCCACACCCCCCTAGGGGTATGGACGTTAGTTTACCCTGAAAGTCGCATTACAGTGCTATCTCTCCCTTGTGTAAAAGCACCTGGGATCGGTGTGCGCACGATGTTGAGCGAGCCGTTAAGACGGTTGATTGGGAACTTTTAGTTTACTCTTATTGTAGTTTGAACTACCAAGACTAAGCTAGCGCTATAGTCTGGGAGTTGACCAAAGTGGTATAAGTCTTAATCCAACCAGTCAGTAGGGCCTTTACTCAAGACATCATTAGCCTTAGTCCCATTTTAACCAACCGCAAGAGAAGTATAACTATCGTGTTTACAGGATTAATTCAAGCCCTGGGAACAATTCAGCCATTAGGAGGCGATCGCTTCGAGATATCTTGTAGTGGTGATACCTCACAGACGATCCTCAGGGATTTAGCGATCGGTGACAGTGTTGCTGTGGATGGCATTTGTTTGACTGTAGAGGAGATTCTCTTCCAAGGCTTTGTAGCCACAGCGTCTGATGAAACCCTAGACCGTACCACTTTAGGAGAACAGCAAAAGGCAGCTGGCTATGTTAATTTGGAAACTTCTTTACGGGTTGGCAGTAAAATTGGGGGACATTTTGTCACAGGTCACATCGATGGTATTGGCAGCTTGCAGGAATCGGTAGAAACACCCAACTCTTGGCAACTGTGCTTTAAAGCAGCAGAACCCTTCAGTAATTTGTGGCAACGTCAGATAGCTCCCTATTTAGTCCCCAAGGGTAGCATTGCCGTAAATGGGGTAAGTTTAACAATCGCCGATTGCGATTCCCAAGGCCACTGGTTTAAAGTAGCAGTGATTCCTCATAGCTATGCCCAAACTAACCTGAGCCATTTAAAGACTGGTAGCTGGGTTAATTTAGAGAGCGATATCTTAGGCAAGTATGTTGAGAAGCTGCTAAGCCACCGCGTAGCAGGCGTTGCCCCCCTAGATGATATTTCACCCGAATTTCTAGCAGAACATGGATATTTGTAATTAGTTGCTGGTTGTTGGTTGTTGGTTGTTGGTTGTTGGTTGTTGGTTGTTAGTTGTTAGTTGTTGGTTGTTAGTTATTAGATCACAACAAATTACAAACCACAAACAACAAATAACAAACAACCAACAACAAATAACAAACAACTAACAACAAACAACTAAGCACCCACAAAATCTGCATATACCCATTTTTTAAATATTTGCAGTAGTTTTTGCCATCTTGATGGGCGCTTAGTTCCTAAAGCTTGGTTATAGCTAGCATAGGCTTGTTTGTAGCGGCCTAGGTGATGTAAAGCAACTCCTCGGAAGAGTGCGGCAGTTTGGTCATGGGGTTGAAGAGTCAACGCTTGTTCAAAACTAGCAAGGGCTTCCTCGTACCGATCGAGATGGGTGAACAGACCCCCTCGATAGATCCAGGCTTGGTGGTTGTCAGATTTAATTGATAAAGCGCGATCGAGGGTAGCCAGTGCTTCTTGGTAATTGCCTGAGTTTGCCAATATCTGACTCTGAGTGTAATAAGCTTTATAGTCGTTAACGCGATCGCTCATTTTCGGAAACTCCAACCAACTCTGTTGATAGTTCTCAGTATCGTAGCCTGATGTTTGCGATCGTGTATACTCAAAAGCCAATTTTTGTATAACTTCTGTTTGATAATCCCTGGTCTTGTATACACAACGTTTTCAGGTATGCCGACGGCACTGCTGAATATTAGCGGTCAACATGAAGAGATAATTCTCAAACCTATCAGTGGTTTTTCCACAACTTCCTAGTTATGATGGGCTTGATGCCGATTAATCTACTTTTTGATTGATTGACAAAATTGTAATTTTATGGTATAGAATGAATTTGTGCTAAAGCACTTACTGTTGTTGAATGGTGGGGCAAACTGTGTCCTGCTGCTGCCAGGAACAGACCCAGCGTAGAAATTTGTAGAAATTTTAAGTAGGTCAATTGCAATAGGAGCTGTAGAATGAGTCAACTTACTCAAGGTGCAAATTTTCCATCGGCGATCCTGACAGTAAATCGGCATGAAGTTGATGGATCTAATGGATCGCAAATGAGGATTGTGGATGGTAAACTACCAGACGATCTCCAGGGACACCTCTTTATTTTAGCAGCAGCAGGCTTTGCCGACTCCCCATCTCTGCCAAATACTGAACTCTGCCTCCCTTCCGGTGATGGCACCCCATTAATCAGCGGCGATGGCTTGATCGTCCGTCTTGATTTTCACAAAAAAGGTCAAGAATCTCAGCCAGGTGAAGTTTGGTTAAAAACAAAACTGGTCGGAACACCATCTTATTGGGCTGACAAAGCAACTGTCGAGCAACCAAAGAAATATGGACAGTTGAAATTCCACAGTCTGGGTTTGGCACGCCTCTCAGAATATCTTGGCGTTCGTAATGTATGTAACACTTCCTGGTTAGGGATGAAATTTCCTGGGCAAAATCAGCGTTTATTAGTCACTTTAGATGCTGGTCGTTCTCACGAAATTGATACTGAATCCCTTGAGGTTGTAACTCCGATAGGATGGAACAAAGAGTGGATTAAACAGATGGAATTGAAACTGCCATTTCCACTACTGATGAGTTCTGCCCATCCCTACTTTGACCCCCGTAAGAACAAAAACGAAGTTTTCACGGTTAATTACAGCAAGTCATTATATACTCTGCTGCTACCTTCGCTTACTCATCACTTGGAAAAACCAGAAGAAATTCATTCAACTGCTGAAAAATTTCTGAAAGAACTCGAAGAAATGGTGCAGGAAGCCATTCGCCTAATAGAAAATTTCCTTGAATGCGATCGCAAGGCTCCTTGGTTAATCAAAAAAATTGTCCGCACTTTCATTTCAACTCGTGTAATATTTCTAAAAAACTTCAGTCTATCCCGGCATCCCCAAAAACTAAAAGAAATTGGAGGAGGAGCAAAACAAATTATAATTGACGAGCTTCATGATGTAGAACATCTAGCAAACTTGAAAGAAGAGTTAGAAGATTTCCTGCAACTGATAAAACTAGGGCTGCAAGTTCTAACAGGAGCAAAAGATTTGCAGGATGTCACCTATTTAGTGCGTTGGGACGGGAAAGGTGACTTAGAGCGATGGAAGTTGGTTACTGATGATGGCAAGCCAGTAGTGATTCAGGAAACTCTCCACGAGATTGCGGTGTCTGAAAATTATGTGGTGCTGATGGACACATCTCTAAAAATTGGCATCGGTCAATTGATCAATCTCAAAAATAAGAAACTAGACAGCTTCTTGCGACAGAAACTTGGCTATGCGCAATGCCCTGATAGCTACATTTATATTGTGCCCCGCAACCCGCTTCCAGAGGGACAGTATCCAGCCCGCAACGATGAAGAAAAAGAAATTGTAGTAAAAAAGGTGAAGATCGAAAGGGAAGTATTTCACTTTCACGTTGACTATGACGATTCCCACAACCAAATAACACTCCATGCTGCTCATGCTTGTGCTTGGGATGTAGGTGAATGGCTGCGGAAAGAGGATAATCCCTTGACTTCTAACCCCTATCCCCCGATTGGGATGCTGATTGACGGTATGGATATCGGTGTCATGGGACGCTATGTGATTGACGCGGAAAAAGGATCTGTTCTAGATTCCCACATCATTAGCGATCCTGACTATACTTGGGCTGTAGCACTCTACGCCTACAGCGACAGCAAACAGGGCAATGACTGGTGGCCTCCAGAAAAATTTGAAAATATCTACTGGAACTCTTATGGCGCTTGGGAGGATCAGCTATCAGATTACATCTTCAACCTGTACGCCAATTATAAATATCGGACGAAATCGCTACAACAAATTAAGTCGATTACGAAAAAGGGTAAACCATCTAACTTGTTCCGACTGGACGTACAGCAGATGAGAATCTGCGATCGCTACCAGTTCGACCCTGGCTACTATGGAAATTCACCGCAATTCGTACCTAGTGCCAATAGTACTGGTGGTTCAATGGACGGTTATATCACCTGTACTGTGAATTACAACACTGATCCCAGCAATAGCCTTGAATCGGGGCAGAGTGAAATCTGGATTTTTGATGCGAAAAACCTGAATCATGGACCAATCTGTAAGCTTGACCATCCCAAACTCAAATTTCCCTTCACCACCCATACAACTTGGTTGCCCCAAATAGCACCTCGTCAACCAGGTCTCTATTGTATCTCGGTGAAGAAGGACTTCGAGGAGATGGTGGAAGAAGCAGCCAAGCAGTTTCCTAAGGTTGAGGCTAAAATCAAGGAACTGTTTGAGAAAGAGGTATATCCCCACTTCCCGACATGTGAAGAGGTATAGCCCCACTTCCCGACATGTTAGGCAAATTGGATCAGGAGTTTACTTTCTGATCCAATTTGCCTGATTTTTGAGCAAAAATCAATTTAGTTTTAGGAATCAGAATTCAAAATTTTGAATAACTACTGATTCCTAAACCCTTAAATCTTATTAAGATCTTAAAGATAAGCTGTTAGGCATTTAAACTGTATATTCTCAACAATGGTAACTTAGCCAAAATTCTTTCCTGTTTTCCGTGGATGTGATCATCAGTAGTTGGTTGGACAGAAAATTATTCAAGAGTCTCCAAGAGTCCTCTCCATCGCCAACTAGTGCGTGACCACACCTGTTCTCCGTTCCCTGTCCCCACTATCAAGTGTAGATCCTCTCCCAGCTTATGATAGATACTGCCCTCGCCCTGCCCAACTATCGCGTTATTGAACAACTCTACTCAGGTTCAAGAACCAATGTTTATCGCGGGATGAGAGAATCAGACCAAACAGCAGTGGCGCTAAAACTGCTATTGAGTGAATATCCCACCTTCAATGAACTGGTGCAATTCCGCAATCAGTATACCATTGGCAAAAATCTCGATTTGCCGGGAGTGGTCAAGCATCTAAGTTTAGAAACCTACCGCAATGGTTTTCTCCTAGTGATGGAGGACTTTGGTGGTATTTCCCTTTCTGAGTATCTCACCTCTTTAGGCAATGAGGAAAATTCTCCATTTACCACTCCTAGAATGTTCAGTGAATTTCTCAATATTGCCATCCAAATAGTCCAAACACTAGAAGGACTATATCACAACCGAGTAATTCACAAAGATATTAAGCCCCAAAATATTATAATTAACCCCCAAACCAAAGAAGTAAAACTAATTGACTTCAGTATCTCCTCACTGTTACCAAGAGAAAATCAGGAGATTACTAACCCCAACATGTTGGAAGGAACCCTAGCCTATATATCTCCCGAACAAACAGGAAGAATGAATCGGGGTATCGATTACCGCACCGACTTTTATTCTCTAGGAATAACTTTCTACGAACTCCTGACCGGAAAACTACCCTTTGAGTCGGATGACCCACTAGAATTAATTCACTGTCACATTGCTAGAAAGCCAATTCCCCCAATTGAAATCAATCCTGCCATCCCGCAGGTATTGAATGATATGGTACTGAAACTGATGGCAAAAACGGCGGAAGAACGCTATCAAACAGGGTTTGGATTGCGCTACGACTTGGAGAAATGTTTAGAAAAATACTCCAGCCAAGGCAATATTACTTTATTTGAATTAGCCCAAAGAGATATCTCCGAACACTTCACGATTCCCGAAAAACTGTACGGGAGAGAAACAGAAGTAGCCACTCTGTTAGCTGCCTTTGACAGAGTTAGTTCTGGCACCAGCGAAATGATGTTAGTGGCAGGGTTTTCCGGGATTGGAAAAACAGCTGTAGTTTCGGAAGTCCACAAACCGATTGTCCGACAACGAGGTTACTTCATTAAAGGGAAATTTGACCAATTTAAACGGGATATTCCCTTTTCAGCGTGGGTGCAAACATTTCAAAATTTAATGCGGCAATTACTCACCGAAAGTACTGCCTCTTTAGCAGGATGGCAAGCCAAAATCTTGGCAGCTTTGGGTGAAAATGCTCGGGTAATTATCGATGTTATCCCTGAATTAGAACTGTTAATTGGTCAGCAGCCGCCTGTGCCAGAATTAGAAGGGACTGCTGCCCAAAATCGCTTCAATTTATTATTTGAAAAGTTTATCAGAGTATTTGCCACCAAAGACCATCCCTTGGTGATTTTCTTAGATGACTTGCAGTGGGCAGATTCAGCTTCTTTGAAGTTGATGCAGTTGTTGATGAGCGGAGGAGATACTGGCTATCTTTTATTGTTAGGAGCGTATCGGGATAATGAAGTATTTCCAGCACACCCGTTAATCTTGACGTTAGATGAGATTAGGAAAACCTTAGCGACAATCAATCAAATTACATTAGCACCCCTAGACCAATCTTCTCTAAACCGCCTGATTGCTGATACTCTTTCCTGTCCGCTAGAGCGGGCAATGCCTTTAACAAACCTGATTTTAACTAAAACTAAAGGCAATCCTTTTTTTAGCAATCAATTTCTCAAATCTCTCTATGAAGAGGGGTTAATCTTTTTTGATTTTAGTTGGGGTTATTGGCAGTGCGACATTGCCAAAGTCAGGGCACTAGCTGTCAGCGATGATGTAGTCGAATTTATGGCAACGAAATTGCAAAAGTTGCCGGAAAATACTCAGTCAGTGTTGAAGTTAGCTGCTTGCATTGGTAACCAATTTGACTTAGCTACTCTATCTATTGTCCATGAGAAATCCCTTGCCGAGACGGCGGCGGACTTGTGGAGGGCATTGCAAGAAGGGCTGATTATTCCGATTAGTGAATTTTACAAATTCTTTCAGGATACAGAAGGAGTTGAAGTTAGACAAACATCAGTATCAGAGTTTTCCGTACCTTACAGATTTTTACATGATCGCGTCCAACAAGCGTCTTATTTTCTGATTCCCGCATCTCAAAAACAGGCAACTCACTTGAAAATTGGGCGGCTGCTATTGAGTAATACCACCGAAGCGGAACGAGAAGAAAAGATTTTTGATATTGTCAACCAGTTGAATATTGGGGTGGAATTAATTACCAACCCAACTGAACGAGAAGACTTAGCTAAGTTGAATCTGATGGCTGGAACTAAAGCGAAATCTTCAACAGCTTATGCTGCTGCTATTAGGTATTTAACCGTAGGGATGGAACTTTTACCAGCTTCTAGCTGGCAGCAGCAGTACGAATTGACATTAGCTCTGTATGAGGAAGCAGCGGAATCAGCTTTCCTGAGCGGTGACTTTGAGCAGATGGAGCGATTAGCTGATATTGTTCTGGAACGTGCTAGTACCTTGCTCGACAAAGTTAAGGTATATGAGATTAAAATCCAAGCTGGTATAGCACAAAACAAGCAACGCTCAGCGCTCCAAAATGCTCTACAAGTACTCGCTTTGCTAGAGATAAGGTTTCCAGAGTCGCCTACAGGTGCGGATATTCAGGCTGGACTAGAGGAAATAGGGTTAAATTTGACCGGAAAGCGCATCGAGGATTTAATCGACCTACCAGAAATAACTTCTCCTGACAAGAGAGCAGCCATACGGATCTTATCGAATATAATCCCTGCTGCTTTTCAAGCTGCTCCTGAAGTGCTGCCGCTGATTGCGTTTGAACAGGTCAATTTATCAATCAAATATGGCAATGCTTTATGGTCAACTGTTGCCTATGCAACCCATGGGTTCATTCTCTGTGGGGTATTGGATGATATTGAGTCTGGTTATCAATTTGGTCAACTGGCTTTAAATCTATTGCACAAGATCAATGCCAAAGAACTCAAAGCTTCGGTATACTTACTTGTTTATTCCAATGTCAACCCTTGGAAAGATCATCTTGGGGAAACTTTAAAACCGATCCTGGAAGCTTACTCTAGCGGACTGGAAACAGGAAATTTACCCTATGTTGGCTATTCTGGATACCGATATGCCTACACTTTATATTTCACTGGCAAGGAACTGACAGAGGTGGAACGGGAGATGACGACCTACAGTCATGCTCTCAGTCAATTTAAGCTCCAGATAGTTGTTAATTATATCCAAATATGCCATCAGGCAGTCTTGACTTTGCTGGATCGCTGTGAGAATCCCTACCGTTTAATCGGTGAGGTATATGACGAGGAAACAATGCTACCACGTCATTTGGAAGCCCACGATCGAACTGCACTTTTCTACTTATATTCAAACAAACTTATCCTTTGTTATCTGTTTGGAGACTTCCCTCAAGCATTAGAAAATGCCGTTACCGCAGAAAATTATTTAGATGGTGTGATAGCCTTACCGGAGGTGGCTATATTCTATTTATACGATTCTCTGATACGGTTGGCAGTGTATCGTGATACAGCAGCCTCTGAGCAAAAGCCGCTCCTCGACAAAGTGCGAGCTAATCAGGAAAAGATACAGAAATGGGCGCATCATGCCCTCATGAATTATCTGCATAAGTTTGATCTAGTAGAAGCTGAACTCCATCGAGTTTTGGGTCAAAATCTTGAGGCAATGGAATATTACGACAAGGCCATTGCTGGGGCTAAAGAAAACGAGTACATCCAAGAGGAAGCCATAGCTAACGAACTAGCTGCTAAATTCTATCTGGCTTGGGGCAAAGAAACCATTGCCATCGCTTATCTAACGAAGGCTTACTATTGCTATGCTCGCTGGGGAGCTAAAGCCAAAGTTGAAGATTTAGAACAACGCTATCCCGAATTACTCGCCCCCATTTTGGTGCAGGCAACCTCGCCCAAACTAGGGGAAACAATTTCCCAAACAATCGTGCCCACCGTCACCTCCAACACTTCAAGCTCTGCTACTTCAAATGTTCTAGATTTGGCCACGGTACTCAAAGCCTCTCAAGCCCTCTCTAGTGAAATTAACCTGGATAAGTTGCTCTCCACTTTAATGCAGGTTGTTCTGGAAAATGCGGGAGCAAAAAAAGGCGCTTTTATCTTGGAAAAAGTCGGTCAATTGGTGATTGAAAAAACGAGAGTCAGCGGCACAAAATCAGCAACAATTATACAATCAATTCCCGTCGAACAAAGCCAGGAGATTCCTGTCAGTCTCATCAACTATGTCTATCGTACATTGCAAACTCTCGTACTTGATGATGCCAGAACTGAAAACACCTTTTCCGCCGATCCCTACATCATCAATACCCAACCTAAATCGGTTTTGTGTACCCCCATCATCCATCAAGGTAAACCGATTGGTATCCTTTACCTAGAAAATAATCTCACTACCAAGGCATTTACAACTGACAGATTGGAAGTCTTAAAAATCTTATCTGCTCAAGCCGCCATCTCCATTACCAATGCCCAACTCTATGCAGAGGTGACAGAAAGTCAAAGCCGATTGACTCAATTTTTAAACGCCATGCCCGTAGGCGTATCCGTTCACGACTCAACAGGACAAACCTACTATGCCAATCAAACATCACAGCAGTTACTGGGCATCAACGCTTTACCAGAAGCCAAAACTGAGCAATTGTCACAAACTTATCAAGTTTATCGGGCTGGAACGAATCAATTGTACCCCACTGACCAACTGCCAATCGTGCGATCGCTCTCTGGGGAACGAGTTAAGGTTGACGATATCGAACTGCACCAACCTGATAAAATTATCTCCTTGGAAATTTCCAGCACACCAATTTTGGATGAAACGGGTAAAATTGTCTATGCGATCGCAGCATTTCA
>DNXU01000271.1:0-7290 GCA_003505715.1 Cyanobacteria bacterium UBA8803
ATGGGGGATGGGGGATGGGGGATGGGTGATATAGTGTCCGGTTGCGTCAATATTGTTTGTAGTAACCAATAAGAGTGCTTGACAATAGAGCCTTGTCAATCACTCTTATTGGTTACTACGAACCTTTTAAGAGCCAGCCACTTGCATTTCTCGGTCCATCAGCCACTTCTTGAAACTGCCGGGATTGATAATGCCAGCTTGTACCATCCGGGTATTGCATTCATGGGCCGCTTCGATGAACAAACGGGCTTCTTCGATTAGTTGCTTGGCTCGATCTAGATCCTTTTCGTCGTTATGATGCTCGTAAGCTTGGAACAAATAGCTAGCAAACTTACCTTTGGCAAAGGGGTCAAAAAATAGCTCGGTGTCGTAGAAATATTTGCGGAATTCGCTGACAATTGCCTCTGGATTACTGGAAATGTCAATATTCTGCACTTTTAGCAAAGCTTGAGCTGCACTGAGCATGGCTTCTAGTGCCTTGTCTGCCGCTTGCTTGACGTTGCCGTTGGTAGTATTGCCTTCTAGTAAGAGAGTGGCATCAAAGTAAATACTTTCTGCCCTTGCTACTCCAAAATCGGTGAGGGAGACTACCTCACCTGCGCATTCACCCACACCGATATCGCCGATGGTGTATTCGCGAGCATCGCCCCAGTCGGTGTAAAAGGATTTATCGCTCGCGTAGGCAGGCACGTTGGTAAAAGGTTGTACCCGTTCTTTAATTTCCTTTTTCCCGATGCGGTTGACAAAGTCGGAGAACTTCTCGCCCTTTTGCCGCTCCTGCATGTACATGTCGATCAAAAATTCGACCACATCCGGTATCTGCTTGGAGGGAAGTACCCCTAGGGATTGTCCGTATTGAGCGGCGTTATTATCCCATTGGCCGCCTAAAATTAGATGGAAATGGGGCACCCGATGGCGATCAATCAGGCGGCTCGATCCGTAGAAACCAATTTCCGCAACCATTTGCTGACCGCAGGAGTTGAAGCAACCGCTGACTTTAATGCGAACGTCTTTGACGGTTTCATCATACTGCCAACCCTTGACAGCTAAGCGATTGTGCAATTCAGCAGCCAAACCGCGAGAACTGGAAATCCCTAGCTTACAGGTATCCGTACCGGGACAAGCGGTGATATCTACAATCGATTGAGCGCCCGCAGCGTGCAGGTTAATGGCTTTTAAGGCCAAGTAGAGGGCTGGTAAATCGGCTTCATGAATCCACCGCAAAATTATATTTTGCTCGACGGTGGTGCGAGTGGTATCGCGGGTAAAGCGACGGGCAATATCAGCCACACCGCGCATCTGTGGAGCCGTCAGATCGCCCAAGGGTAAGGCGATGGTGACGCAGGTAAACCCTGGTTGCCGTTGATCGTAAACGTTGGTGAACTTCCACTGCTCAAAGGCTTGTTGATCTTCACCCAAGTCAATAGATTGACCCGCAGAAACAGGTTCGGGCAATCCTGCTTCCTCGAAGGAGGGAATGTTTGGCAGCCAATCTGTCCATTTCGGATCGTTTTCCAAAGCTGCCCGTTCTTCTTTAACTAAGCGGCGGAACTCATCGATACCGAGTTTGGCAACGAGAAACTTAATTCGCGCTTTGTTGCGATTTTTCTTCTCGCCCAGACGGGCATAAACCCTAGCAATAGCTTGGGATAGGGGCAGTAATTCTGCGGTGGGTACAAATTCATCTATTAGTTTAGCTAAATGAGGAACTGCACCTAAACCCCCACCCACGTACATTTCAAAGCCTTCTTGCTCGACACCATCAACAACCCGCTTTGTGGCAATGAGTCCCATGTCGTGCATGAAAGTTAGACCGCAAGGGTGCTGCTGGCAACCAGAGAAAGCAATTTTGAACTTCCGGCCAAAATCTTGCACGTCCCGGTGTCCCAGGAAGTAATGGGTTGCGGCATGGGCATAACCACTCACGTCAAAGGCTTCATCCCGGCACACTCCAGCTAGGGGGCAAGCTGTCACGTTACGCACCGAGTTACCGCAGGCTTCGCGAGTGGTGATGCCCACTGCGGCCAAGCGGCGATGCATGTCTGGTGTATCTTCTATAGAAATGAAGTGGAGTTGAAAATCCTGGCGGGTAGTAACGTGTAGAATGCCATCGGAATATTCTTCAGAAATATCCGCTAGTACTTCCATCTGTTCGGCAGTCATCCCCCCGTAGGGAATTTTGATGCGCTGCATTCCAGGGGCTTCCCATTTCGTTTCTGGCCCTTTCGTCAACTCGGCATGAGGAAAGGGAATGGTTTGGGACTTCTCGCCATCATACCGGAAGCCGTTATCATACCGTTGACCGTAAGCTCCCCGACGCAGCCGTAACTCAGCAAAAACTTTCTCATCCAGCTTGCCTTGACAGCGCAGTCGCATCTGGTTTTCAAATGTGTCAATCTCCTCTGCCCAGTGGGGAGGCATTTTGTCGGCGAGGATAGCTTTCCAAGTTGGGGGTTGTTGGGTTGTCATCTTGAGTATCCTGGGGAAAAACTGTTAGCTGCGCTACAGATTGGCACAATCAACCTACAGATCGCTGATCGTTACACAAATCTCTACTATTTCGACCGGGATTTAGTATTTTTTTACAATCAGAGCTGATACGCTCGCCAAGCGGGTAGCACTGATTTGAGTTAGGCTGAGGAAGTAGTGTGGCCCTATTGTACAGCAGCAGATTCTACCTTATGGTTGTGCCAGCGATAGAGCAAGAAAGAATAGCCGACGAGCAGCGCCTTGTATTACCTGGACGCCACAGTTGGCAGCAGTTCCAAGCCATGCAAGCATGGGCAGAAGATATTCCCGGTCTTCGTATCATTTATCTAGATGGGTGCATAGAACTGATGACAACGGGCAAAGCCCACGAACAGATCAAGAAGTTTATTGCCATACTACTGGAAGCCTATTTCTTTGAAATGGGCATTAAATTTGTACCAGCTGGCAATGCCACCTGTGAGGCTCAGGACAGGGGAGCCTCCTTTGCTCCAGATGAATCTTACTGTATTGGAGAAGATCAGGAATATCCTGACTTAGGAATTGAAGTAATTTTAACCAGCGGTGGGATTGGCAAATTAGAAAAGTACAAGCGATTTAAGGTACGTGAAGTTTGGTTTTGGCAGAAAAAGCAGATTTCAGTCCATGTGTTGCGCGATCCAGAAGATGCTGAAAAAATCAGATACGAACAGGTTGCCAAGAGTGAGTTATTGCCGAAGTTAGATTTGGCTTTGTTGGAGAAGTGCATCCAGATACCAGATGTATCTGAGGCAAGAGCAGCATTTCTAAAAGGATTTAGGGCTTAAGAATAGATAATCTTCTGATATCATGTCCGATTAAACACCCAGAATATCTGTAGGCTGGTGCATTCCAATTGGTGTTTATGCAAAAAAAATATCATGTCCGATTAAATACCCAGAATATCTGTAGGGGCGGGTTTAGCGACCAATATTGTGGGCTCCGCAGATAGGACTTAAGTCAAAACCCGCCCTTGCGACTAATTGGGTAATAGTTCCTTCTGCGCTAGCCATTCCCGATTAAACAACCGGGACTGATACCGCGCCCCACCATCGCACAAAATGGTAACAATAGTGTGGCCTGGTCCCATTTGTTTAGCAAGAGCTACAGCTGCTGCCACATTAATCCCTGTAGAACCACCGAGGAATAGACCATCTTGCCAAAGTAGCTGGTAAACTACCCGGACACACTCCTGATCATCAATTTGGATGGCATCATCAACGGGAGCGCCTTCCATATTAGCAGTGATGCGGCTATTGCCAATGCCTTCAGTAATCGAGTTACCTTCGATTTTAATTTCGCCCGTCTTGACGTAACTGTATAATCCGCTGCCCATCGGATCGGCAACCACGGATTTAATATTGGGGTTTTTTTCTTTCAGGAACATCGAAACACCCGCAAAGGTGCCACCTGTCCCCGTGGAAGTAACCCAAGCATCAACCTTACCATCCGTTTGTGCCCAAATCTCTGGCCCGGTAGTTTCATAATGAGCCTGTCGATTGGCTAAATTATCAAACTGATTGGCCCAGATCGCATTGTCCATCTCAGCGGCAATGCGTCCAGAAAGCTTAACGTAATTATTAGGGTCTCTGTAAGGCACGGCAGGTACGGGGCGAACCTCAGCACCAAGGGTTCTCAACGCCTCCATTTTTTCTTGGGATTGGGTGTTAGGAATAATAATCAGGGACTTATAACCTCTGGCATTACAAATATGCGCCAAACCAATACCTGTGTTGCCAGCCGTACCCTCAACAACCGTACCCCCAGGTTTCAACAACCCTTTTTCTTCAGCATCTTTAATAATATAAAGTGCAGCCCGGTCTTTGACAGACCCGCCGGGATTGAGAAACTCGGCTTTACCCAAAATTTCGCAGCCAGTTTCCTCACTGAAACTATTTAACCGGATCAGGGGTGTGTTACCCACTGTTCCTACGAACCCTAATTTGATATCCATCTTGTTTAGTAGTAGACCTTTTCCCAAAACGCAGCTGTCAACAAGGGGGCAAATTTCTAGATCAAATCCACAATAGCGTATGCGATCGCCTATCCTGTCACACAGATTCAATCTCAGTTCTCGCGCCTTGGTTATCGAGGGAGAGCGATCGCATCTGTACCCCCATCCCCTGTTCTTGCCAAGCTGTTGCCATTGCGGCTGCAACTGCTGAAGCTAATTCGGCATCAACTAAAGCTAGGAGTGTCGGACCAGCACCACTAATCACCATGCCATAAGCCCCAGCCTTTAACGCAGCAGAGTATATAGTTTCGTAGCCTGGGATTAGGGTTTGGCGGTAAGGTTGGTGGATGCGATCGTGCAGCGCCAAGCGTAACCAATCTCCTTGTCCCGTCTCCAACCCCCGCAGCAGCAAACCCAGGTGTGCCGTATTGAAAATTGCATCGGCACGACTATATTGAGAAGGTAGAATCCGACGGGCTGCTTCTGTAGACAATTCAAAATCTGGAATTGCCACCACAGGGACAAGATCAGGGTGCCAGGGAATATCACAAATTTCCCATCCCTTGATAGCGTCTCCCCCCTCGGCAGCTAGGCGGCATCCTCCCAGTAAAGCGGGAACCACATTGTCGGGATGCCCTTCCCTAGCGATCGCCAACTTCATGATTTCGTTCCGATCCAGGGGTGCGCCAGCAAGTTGGTTAGCACCGACTAACCCCCCCACAATAGCAGTTGCCGAACTACCCAATCCTCTCGCGAGCGGCACACCCAGGTCAATGGCAATTTTTACAGGTGGGGGAGTTTCACCCAAATGTTGGTAAAACTCCCTAAAGGCTTGGTAAGCCAGATTATTTTCATTAACCATCACCCGTTCTTGCTCAGCACCTGTCACGGTAATTAAAAAGCGATCGCTCGCGTCGTCCAGTTCTGCGCTAGCTGAGTCGAGGCGGGTAAATTTAAACTGGTTATACAGTGTCAAAGCTGCCCCAAGGCAATCAAATCCTGGCCCTAGATTAGATGTTGTGCCGGGAACGGTGACAGTAACGCTATTAACAACAGGCATCCGTAATCCTTAAGAATGAATAATAGTACAGTTTAATGAGAAAGAGGTAACGAGACTCAACTATGAGCCTGCTTGCAGTGGATGTTGGCAGCTGATTTTGATAACGGATGTAACGGATTAACGGATGTTGGTAGTTAATGTAGTGCGATCGCGACAATAGGGACACAAGAAATTAATTACTCACCAATTCTGTAGGGGTGAAGCATTCGGGCGATGCGATCGCACAGAAAACCCTAAATACTGAAAACCCTAAATACTGATATCCGTAGGCGATAGCCTTCCCGCAGGGTATGCAACACAGTTGCCCCCGCGATCGGATTAGTCAGGGCGATCGCACTCTTATCGGTTACCCCACTTTCCGCATCCTCTCCTTTTAACTAACAGAATTATCCAACCTACCCAACAATTGCTCAACTGATAATTGAGGTAACTGCGACAGCAACAACGCTAAATCCTCTAGAGATAAAGCCACTAAATTTGGGATAACATTGGTCAAACGTTCGTCTAATTTACCAAAACGTATCCTCAAAACACTTTCTGCGAGTAACTCTGTCGCTCTTTTCACCCCCGACTCATCAACTGGCAGCGTTGATAATTGCACTAACAACATCGTAAAATCCGCTGCTGGCAAAGCCGATACATGGCTAATAAATACTGCTGATTTTGGCTCTAATGAACCAAAGCGTACTCGCAGAAAATTTTCAATTATTGCACGATTTTCCTCTTGTCTGCCGCGTTCAATGCCTTGCTGAAGCCCGCGTTCAATACCTTGCTGAATACCCTGCTCAAGTCCTTCTTGTTTTCCCCTCTGTTCAGCTGCCGCTAATTGTTCTTGAAATAAAGGAGCAATTGCCATAATCAGCTTCTCATCCTCCCAGGCTTCTAATTCTGACTTTCCTTCCCGATTAACGCGCAAATTCAATTGTAACTGATAAACCAACTCTAACGCATTTGCCCGCCAAGGATTATCTACGGGCAACGCGGCCAGAGATGTGAGTGCCTCCTCTTGCACCTTTCCCCGACCCAAAATCCGCAACCACAGCGTTTCAGCCGTTTTCGGTAACTTATGGATAACCACAATTCCCGTCCGGAAATACTCCCCTAAAAAATAGATGCCCTCGCACCAATTCTCTTTATCTTCAGTTGCCTTAAAACCCTTTAACAAAGTCTCTGAAGCTGTGGGAGTTAAAATCCACAGCCAAGGTGCTTCACTCGCGAGAGTATTTTCTCGTTTGGCTTGCCTTGCTAAATCTGCTCTTATATCTAATAACTTGCTCAAACAACTCAAAACCTCATCAGGCGTTACCGGATTCCTAAAGGGTTCAAATAACGCCATCGTTCTCGCCATTTTTCCTAAAATACCCAGTTTTTCTTTATACTCGCCATAGCCTGACTTGGCCGGATTTGGCGTGAAATAAATATCAATCTCACGAACTTCAGAAGCCACTGGTTTAGCTGGATTTACACCACCGATGTAACTGAGGGTTTCGTCTAATATATCTTTGGCAAATTGGTCGTGGATAAATCGAGTCATCAGGATAATTTCAAGTATTTACTATTTAACTTATATTGTTAATTGTGTTAGCTATGTGCTTTAAGCGAATGCTTAACCGCAGCGGTCACTTTTGGGAAAAACGATACCACAGCAGCGGGTTTGAAAGCACGGATTATCGCAGAGCCTTAAATACACTCAGGTATATTCACGCCAACCCCAAGGCGGCAGGAATGCAGCAGGGCTTCTTTTATGATTTCATATCATGTCCGGTTAAAC
>DNXU01000271.1:7393-12062 GCA_003505715.1 Cyanobacteria bacterium UBA8803
CAGGTTTTATTATGGGTGATTTGACGGACATCATATGAAAGCAAAAGGTAAAAAGAAAACTTCACCTGGACAGATGAGGCTTCCTTGGGATAGTTGGGAAGTGGTGAACTCAGAAGTTCGTGAGTGGCCGAAAAGTTTGTACTCGCTAATTGCTATGACCCCAAGATAGCGATGCAATTGTTCGATGATTCCCCCCCCTTTCATGGAGGCGGAAGAGTGCCAGGTATCGAAATCGTAGAAAGCTTATGAATTCGTAGAGAAGTTGGTTGTTAATAAATTTTTACATAAGGCTGGAAGGCTTATATGCTACAGTCTACAAGTCGCAGTGCGAGAGAAGATATACCGCCACGCTCCCACTGATATCACTCTGCCATCATCCAACTCTACTCCTAACTGAGGGAGGTGTCCCTCCTGTGCTTTCTTGGAATTAAATACGCCCTCATGATAACCTATATATCCACCTTCTTTCCTCCATCCTATCTTCTCATAAAATCCTTCCCAGTCAACCTCCTCATAACTACCAGGCTGGGACGCAAATTGATCCAAAATAGACTTTTGCACGCTGAAGCCAAACTTACCACCAGATCGTTCTACCCACAGCTTATCGATAGTACCCAAATCTCGACAGGAGAGATTATTTAAATCCCAACTACCTTTTTGGGTGCTAGCAAGAAAATCCATTAAATTCCCTGTTCGTCTATCAGCATCTTTCCAGTTACCTGATTTCATAAAAAAGTTGAGTTCGGCTAGAAAGTGACGTTTGAGAGATTCTTTGATTTGGGAATTATCTTGACCTGCTTCTGCCAGCAATTTCATAAACTCTTGATGCAAATTCTCAATGGCATTGGCAGAGAGAATAGGTTGTTTCTGGGGGAGATACTGAGGTATAGGAATCTCTGTGTTGATATCCTCAACGTTTGGCAGTTTCTTCCAACCGCTATCCAGCAAAGAAAATGCTTGTTGGTAAGCGTTTAGTGCCTTTTGCGTTTCTCCATTTTTCTGATGCCAAATTGCCTGCACTCGCTGTACATGCACGAGAACAGCCCATTGTTCAGGAATATCTATCGCAAAGTTGGAAGATAATAAATCCTGACTGTCTTTAAGAGCTTGATTAGCTTGACTCCCATAGTCTTTTTCTTTCTCGTCATTGTCCAGTTCCTGATACTTTTGACTGAGGTGCAAAGAAGCTAAAGCAATAGAAGCTTGCAGCATGGCTTGCTTCAGATCCCGATTTTGCTCAAGAGTTTCGTTAGTGGCCTGACTTGCTTGACTCCAGGCTTCTTGAGCCTCATTAGATAGTCCGTTGTTTTGCAATTCTCCTGCTAGTTTAGATAGTAGGGATACTGTTTCAATTTCTCTAGTAACTCTATCTAAATATATTTGAGTTTGTTCATATTGAGACTGTACGTTTGCCAAATTTTCTTGCGCTTCTCTTTGCTCGTTTTGTGCTATTTGCAGTTTTGTCTGTGCCTGCTCTAGTTCTTTAGCTTTCTTTTTTCCAGCTTTATTTAACTCTTGAATTTTTTGATCAGCTGTCTTCACTTCTTCCTGTGCTTCATTCAGCTTTTTTTGAGCCTGTTGAGTTGCTTGATTAGCCTGTTGAGCTTGTTGGCTTAACCGTTGTGACTCTTCACGGGAACCTGCCAATTGTTTGTTCAATACCATTAACGCCTTGTTTGAAGCATCAACTTTCTGGGCTGCGTCTCTAGCACTTTTCTGCATGATCTGCTCATTTTCTATTGCTTTTTTTTCTCGTTGTTGTGCCAAGCTAGCTTCTTTCTCCGCCTGTTGACCTTGCTCTTGGGCTTCTTTCTTCTCTTGATTGGCTTTTTCAGTATCTTGCCTTGCTAACTCAAGCTGGTTATCCGCTTCTTTTACCTTGTGATTAGCTTCTACAACTCGATTGCCTGCTAATACTCCTAAACCAATTGCTCCCAAAACAGCTAAAATTAGCACCACCCCACCGATCAGAATCTGCCGTTTCGCCTGCCGATTTGCCTTAGTTAATACCTGATTTCTCTTTTCTGCTGCTTCCCGATCCTTTCTCTCCCTCTCTAATTCCGCCTCTTGCTTCTCTTTAGCTATTTGCTCCTCAATCTGCTGCTTCTCACTTGCCGCCAAAAACTGCTGATCTAAATAACTTAAATTCTTCCCCTTCGCCCAAGCTTGAGCATCCTGTAATGCTGTCCCCCGCAACAACCACGACTCATCTAAGCATCCCAACGCTACCCAAGCCCGAAATGCTTCAGAATAAGGACGTAGTGCGGCTAATTCTTGCTCAATCCAGTCCTGATTAAAGACTTCATGATAGATCCGGTTATAGGTTTTAAGAACAGGGGTAGTACCAACTCTCTGCTTCACCACTAACCCAGATAACTGTAACTTCCCCTCCTCAAAACTGTTATTGGCAACAACTTCCCCTTGCTGCCAGACCTGCTGATACAATTCCAACAAATAGGCAGCGCGTTGCTCATTAGAGATGATGCGATCGCGTATAGTCTTCAAATGCTCCGGATCGTCGGTAGCTTCCCAATTCTCGATGATATGCGATCGCACTAATTTCTCAATCCACTCCCTTTCAGCACCAGTGGGTATGGCACTGCCGCGATCGCCAACCAATTTACAAAGCTTTTGGGTAAGAAACGGCTGTCCTCCCGTCCAAGTTAATATCTCCTCAATCACAACCTGCGGGTTGCTAACATATCCCTCCAACCCCTTGATTAATGGCTCAACTTCATCCAGTTCAAAGCCATGTAACTCAACTGCCTGTCCAATATTAAAGGGCGTGCGTTCTTTATCTTCAATCAAATCCCCCGGTGTTGCCACCCCCAACAATACAAACGTGAGGCGCTTATAGGCTGCATTTTCCGCTCGGTTGTTGAAACAGGCTCGAATTAGGGCAAAAAAATCGTCTTTGAAGCTTAATTGCAGTACACTATCAATTTCATCGATGAAAATAACGATGGGTTGAGCGATCTGTATCAGTAATACCTCTTCGATAAATTCCCGAAAAAACTGGACTGGCGGAATATCCTTGTGTTCATCGCGCCAATTCCGAAATGAGAACTTCCCCTCTAAACCCAATCGATTAACCAGAGTCTTGGTTAAGCCGCCGTACCACTTCTCTGGAGTAACCTGCTGCGTTCCTAGCTCGGTAATATCAACCGATGCACAGGCTAACCCATCTTTTTGCAGCCGTTTCATTGTTTGCACTCTCAGGGAAGACTTCCCCATCTGCCGAGAATTCAACACATAGCAAAACTCTCCAGAGCGCAACAGCTTGTAGAGTTCCTCATCAGCAGTACGCACCACATAAGTGCTAGCATCGGGGGGTAAGCATCCCCCAACCTGATAGGTTCCCGTACTCATCGCAGTTCTCCGAGATGCTCTCTAAAATACTGTCGATACAAATTACAACTCAGCCTTACCTCATTGCCCTGCTTCTTCACTAACCCCATGCTGTGTAACTTATAAGCTTGCAGAGATTCCAGACGCACGGGAGAGTCAGCCTCAACCACTTGCCCCAGTGCCTCAGCCAAATCTGGGTATTGTTGCAGAATGCGCCAAAGATGTCGCAGGTGGTTGGCATAGATTCCGGCATCTGTAGCAGCCGCTTGCAGCAGTTGCGCCAGGGAATCATGGCTGTTGATTTGGTAGTGAGAGAAAGCTTGCTCGACTAAATAAGGATGCCCTCCCACCATTGCCATTAGTTGCTCGACAAGGGATTGACTCCAATTCTGTCCATGTTGTCGAGCTAATTCTTGCACTTGGGAGAGGGTAAATTCTGGCAATTCAATCGGCAGTCCTACATTAAAAGGAGATTCATTAATGTTGAGGGGAATATAAACTTCTGTGGAATGAACAACCACCAACCGCAGCCGTTTCCAAACCTTTTCTACTTTCCCTCGTTCGTGCCACGCCCTCATCAATCCTAAAAATTCTGAAGCCACCTCAGGGTAAGGAAAAACTCGCTCTACCTCATCCAGACATAAAACTACTGGAGAGCCAGCTTGAGGCAGAAGATATTTCTCAAAGTATTCGGTACAATCTACCTTAGAGGTGGAAAATTCTTCATCCCAATACTCTGCCAACCGATTCGGCAACCCCAAGCTTTGACCAACACTAATACAAAACCACTTGAAAAATCGATCCACATCGATTAAATCAGTGCGATTGGCTAAGTGAAGATTTAAATAAGCCCTGCGGTAGCCTTCCTGGGTAACCCGATTTAGTACTCTCACCATAAGTGAGGTTTTCCCCATCAGGCTAGGTGCTTTAATTCTCACCAAGGCACCGGGACGTAGCAGCGCTTCATAACAGGATTGTTCTAGGGGAGGACGTTCGACATAAATTAATGAAGAGTCGTCCTCATAGCAGTCTGTCATCACCACCTCTGAGTCTACTGCCCCATTGCCTGAGGTTGTATCCCCAAAAATGGCGATCGCCTGCCAATCTTGCCCCAAGCGATCGCTAATTTCCTTAAAATTCAGGTTATCCACAGGTCGGCCATTGAGATAATTATTGAGGGTTGATAGGGATATCCCTAACTCCTCAGCTAATTCCTTCTGGCGAGGATAGCCGTTGCGCTTAACGGCTAATTTTACCTGGGAAATGTACTCTGGACGGACTCTAAGTGAGCGAGACATGGGGGTGAGGGATGAGGGATGAG
>DNXU01000271.1:12158-12563 GCA_003505715.1 Cyanobacteria bacterium UBA8803
TGAGGGATGAGGGGGTGAGGGGAATAAGTTGTGAGGGGTGCTGGTGTACGCAGTTCAATTTGGATTATTCAAACTATAACTGTCTTTGCTAGCGAATTAGTTCAACTCACTTACAAGTCAGTTATAAGTCAGTAATCAATTACAGCTTGGTGATAAGTCACCTCAACTTAACAACTTCCCTTATCTGAACTCCTTGAGGGCCAAGATTTAATGAGGTTGTAGTTCACCCAAACAACCTCATGAACAATATCGAAAGTTTCCAAACTATTCTAGAAATTCTGTTATTGGTTTTGACTCTCTCTAGTCAATCCCCGTGGTTAGGTATTGCTGCTGCTATTGGTGCCTTGTTATGTTTGTTCACCGAGGATAAGTCAGATAATGGTGGTAATGGGTAATTGGTAATGG
>DNXU01000150.1:0-1627 GCA_003505715.1 Cyanobacteria bacterium UBA8803
TGAGGGGGTGAGGAGGGTGAGGGGGGTAAGCGATTGCTGATGGTATCGGACTTGTTATATTATATGTAGTCATAACGACTTCGACTTATATGGATGGAGTAAGCTTATTCTCAATCTTGGTGTAGAGGATGTTTGGCAAACTCGCTGATTAAGTTATTCTGGACTAGAGGGTTTTTAGTGACATGGTGAAAATAGTCGGTATTAATGGTAGTCTGCGACCCAAATCTTATAGCTATCAAGCGTTAACCTTAGCAATCCAGCGAGTAGAAGCCTTAGGAGCATCCGCAGAAATTCTCGATCTGCGACAGATGCAACTGCCTTTTTGTATTGGTAGCGACGACTATCCCGGTTACCCGGATGTGGTACGATTACGGGAAACGGTTCAACAAGCTGATGGCTTAATTTTAGTGACCCCCGAATATCACGGTGGTGTTAGTGGTGTGCTGAAAAATGCCTTGGATTTGATGACCTTCGATCATTTATCCGGTAAAGTGACGGGTCTAATTAGTGTCTTAGGTGGTCAGCCCAATAGTAACGCCTTGAATGACTTGCGCCTGATTATGCGCTGGGTTCACGGCTGGGTCATTCCAGAGCAAATTGCGATCGGTCAGGCTTGGAAAGCCTTTGGCGAGGATGGCAAGCTGTTGGATGAAAAACTCTCGAAGCGCTTGGATCAGTTTGCTGAAAGTTTGGTGGAATATACCCGCAAGCTGCGCGGGGTACTATAACATATCCGTGAACAGAAGAACACAGAAGTTCAGGCGTTCGCCTGAACTTCTCAATTCTGAACTCCTGAACTCTTTCTTCAACTATGCAGGCTCCCACTATTCTTGCCCTTGATTTTGATGGTGTCCTTTGCGATGGACTCCTTGAATATTTTCAAACCTCCTGGCGCACGTACTGTCAACTCTGGCAACCCAACAGCCAAACCCCCCCTCCTGACTTAGCCTACACCTTCTACCGCTTGCGGCCTGTCATAGAAATCGGTTGGGAAATGCCCGTGCTAGTTCGAGCCTTGCTGCTGGGAATTCCAGAAACCAAAATTGAGCAGAATTGGTCAACGGTAGCTCACGAAATCATTGACTCAGAAAAGTTAGATATCGCCTACATCGGCAAGCAACTAGATGCGATTCGGGATGAGTGGATTATCAACGATTTAGACAGTTGGCTGGCACTACACTGCTTCTATCCTGGTGTAATTGAGCGGATGCAGAAGACCCTATCCTTAGAAAAGTCCACACAACTATTTATCGTAACGACCAAAGAAGGGCGCTTCGTCGAGCAGTTATTACAACAGCAAGGTATCCAACTACCCCAAGAACGGATTATTGGCAAAGAGTGCAAACGCCCCAAACACCAAACCTTGCGGCAACTTATAGAGCAGGTGCCTGGAGAAACGGTAACGCTTTGGTTTGTAGAAGATCGGCTAAAAACTTTACAATCCGTACAACAGCAGCCTGACCTCAACCAAGTGAAGCTATACCTGGCCGATTGGGGCTACAATACTTTAGCCCAAAGGGAATCAGTTCCTGGTCTCAATAAAATTCAGTTGTTGTCCCTCTCTCAGTTCGCTGGCGATTTTGCTGATTGGCCTGCCCCCGCAAAACCGATACGATGAGGAATAAGT
>DNXU01000150.1:1768-2100 GCA_003505715.1 Cyanobacteria bacterium UBA8803
CTATCGAGTCGAAATTGAAAAGCAAACTTACTTCAGTAACGATGAACAGAGCGCTCTTGCAGGAGTAATGCCAACATTTGGATAAGTACCTGTTTCTCAAAGATTCAAGGATTCAGGATGGGAGTTAGATCGAGAACAAACCCAGGTAGTACATCTTCACCAGAAAGAGTAGGTGGTTGGTCAAAGGAGAAGTTAATCGTTTCTACATCCCGATTGAGTCGATAGATCTCAACTAAGGGCGTTTGAGGGTCAATCAGCCAACCTAAGCGAGCACCGTTAGCCTGATATTCTTGCATTTTTGCTCGTAAATCTTTCAAGGAATCTGTTTCAGA
>DNXU01000150.1:2193-2546 GCA_003505715.1 Cyanobacteria bacterium UBA8803
GGGGAACGCTTGGCACCATTGGGTAATCGAAATTCAGTGGAGGAGTCGAAGACTTTTCCCAACTGGGTTTGCTCATTCCAATTGTAAAGTTTAGCTGTCAAACCAGCATTGCTGATACCGCTTTCGCCACCTGTTGGGGGCATAATTATCAGTTCTCCTTGGGCTGTTAGCTCCAACCGCCATTCTTCATTAGCCACACACAGTTGATAAAACTGCTCATCTGTCAGACCTACAGCAGAGGGTACATTCAGAGTCAGAGTGTTCATCGGTAATGCGATCGCAGACTAGTTAATTTTATTATGGGCGATTCGAGTTAGGTGATCGCTACGCTTCACCAGGATAAACGCAGCGTT
>DNXU01000196.1:0-14586 GCA_003505715.1 Cyanobacteria bacterium UBA8803
TAGCCCCTCGCGATTCAGGTGGAAATTACCTTGATTCTCCTCATTGCCCAAATTATGGCTTTGATAGCTCAAACAATGCTGGGCTTAGAGGTCAAACGAGTCGGCATAACGGTGAAGTTGTGCAGCGGCAGATAACCTTGGCAGCCCCACTAAGTGGACTGTGATGATTCATGACGCCCATCCAGCCTACATCAGCTTTGAACAATTCAAAGCCAATGAACAACAACTGAGGCAAAATAAGGCAAAATTGCACAGCTCGCTTGGCAGGAAAGGCGATCGCCTCGGTGTCAAGTTTTGCAACAGAGTTACAGGTGCCAGTGCCTTCAATCTTGCGATCGTCTAACATTGAGAATATTCCAAGCCCTGAAGCTACACAGGTCGGATATGTACGAGCGGGTCAATAAGCCAAGTTCCTCATGGACTCCCCAAGTCCAGAAAAAAACCTCTCGCTTCGCTCCGCCACCAATGCCAGTTCAGACTAAGTCAACTGGCGAGTCTAAGGAGATGCCAGCCTATAAACCTATATCAACGGACTGGATTACTGACAATCCTCTGTTGAGAAGTTTAGAGACGGCTGAGAAGGCACAGCAATCAGAAGCGCCACCCCAGGAAGAATTAGAAGGNNAATTGGGGGATTTAGGGGGCTAAGTTTGCAACAGGTTTGGCGCTGCAAAAGGTGTACAATATCTAATATTGTGATTAGTTCAATCACTGGCACTAACTGAGGTGGGATATGTACGAGCAGGTAAAAAAGCCAACCTCCTCCTGGAGTCCTCAAATTCAGCAGAAAAGCTCTAAATTTAGATCGCAGCCATTTAAGGGGGAACATCCCCAAGAACAAAGGCAAGAATCTAAGGAAGTGCCAGCCTATAAACCCTTGCCAGTGGATTGGATGACCGACAATCCCATAATGAGGATGTTGGACACGACACCACCCCAGGAAGAATTAGAAGGGCAAGACCATGCTCAGATCTCAACTGAGATATCAAGTGAGTCGGAGACAATTCAGCTTCAGGGGGAATCAGCACAACCATCCCTGCTCCCTTTGACATCAGCTTCTACTGATGGGGTAGCTAACTATCCTCTCATGAAGAGTGTAGCAGCAACTCCCCCTCAGCTCCACCCAGTAACTAGCGTTCAGATGTCCGCTGAAGCAGGGACGGTGCAACGGTACGGAGATCCCAATCAGGTGCCATCGGACATGGCCTGCGATGTGGCAAGTAATTCACCTGGCGATGTGATGATGAGCTTCAGTTTCAGTGTTGGCAAAGCTACTCTTGATGCTTCGCAAAAATCTCAAATAGAAGACTTTGTCGTCAGTTGGAATGCTTTGGGTGAAAATACAGAGGTGCGGTTGGATGGCTATGCCAGTACTGATGGTTCACAGGCGCTCAACTGGTCATTGTCCTGTCAACGGGCAGAGATGGTTAAAGCAGAACTTGTTAGTCCATCTTCTGGAGCCGTACCTGGTATAGACGAAAGTTACATAACCGTCTTGAGTCACGGCGAAACCGACGAATTTTCAAGCACCTCTCGCGGTTCCGACCGTCGGGTTACCCTGGCTACGCCTACACCACTGCCATTACCAGAACCAGAAGAAGATTCTCCTCCACCCCAAGAAAATGCCATAGTTCGAGAGGCGAGGCGGCATATCGGTAGTGGAACTTGGGCTTACAGTGCCAATCGACCACCTTACGGGTCTGGTACTAATAAGTGTAATTTGTTTGTCTATGAAGTTGTAAATAATGCTGGTGCCCCAGTTCCCATGCAAGAAAGGTGGAGTTGGAGTCAGTTTGAGTACGTGCAATATCCTCCTTTGGCCGGACAATGGGCAAATCCCAGCTTTACAATCCCTGGCTGGGTAGTGGTTACTGAACCTCAACCCGGTGATGTAGCTGCTATAGCCATCAATTACAGTGACGCTAGCGGACATGTGGCTATTGTGTCTGGTCCTAATACAACGATTTCAGCTACTGCTAATGAGGTTGTTGAGAATGATTGGGGTTTCAGAGCGGGACAGACGCCAACTTTTAGAAGGTATGGCGGAAATTAGTAATGGGTGATGGGTGATTGGTAATAGGTGATGGGTGATTGGTAATCGGCAAGAAATTCCTGACCAATAACCAATAACCAATTCACCAAGTTTAAAATTTTGATATGCCAATTTTAGTCAGGCTGATTCTAGTATCATTAGGGATATCCATGCTGCTGGTTAGCTCTGCTAATAACTCGTGGTGCCAGGGGACAACAGATTCTTGCCATTCTTTTTTACAGAAAGCCGATAAAATGCCAGATTTCAACGCCGCAATAATAAGTATTGATGCAAAAATTGTTGATTTAACTTGGCCGGGAGGTTTATTTGAGTACGAGGAGTTCAGAAATATATATGTTCATCCCGAAATGTATAAAGCAGAAGCTTTGGCTGCCTTAAATAGTCAAGCATTGACTGAGCAGCAAAAAATTATAGTTGCTTTATCAATGCAAAACTTAGAATTAAGTAATTTTCTCGTATTTTCGAGAGAAGTTTTATCGCTGCTGGAGAAAGGCACTATTTCCCAAGCTGTATTCGATTGGGCAGTTTTTCCAAGCTACGACTGGAATACTAAATGGGTTGATAATAGGACAGCTGTTGAAGTTCAACAGATTTTAGCAGAAATTTCAAACTCTAAGTCGGTGAGTGAAGAAAAGAAGAAATATATTCAAGAAGAAATCATCACGGGGATGGCAGAGAAACAAGTGCTGTATTTAAGGGAAATAGGACAAATTAAATAGTGTAGCGATCGTTGGTTCGTAGTAACCAATGCAAGTGGTTGGCAATACAGCATCGTCAGGCACTGGTATGATGTAGTGCTACGAAGCATGAACAGCTGATGACTAAATCAATTGAAATCTCAAGGAGGGATCACATTGGCAGAACTGAAGGCGGGAAAAAGTGAATTATCTAACGAAGATATTTTAGAAGGAGAAGAGATTGAAGAAGAAGAAGAAGAAAGAAATACTTTCAGGTATGACCCGGAGAAAATTAACATTATTACTAGGGAACCAACAATTGAGCAACTACTCCGCCGAATTGATGAGGAAGCGCTTGACTTAGCACCTGATTTTCAGCGTCAAGCGAATATATGGAATGATCAGGTTAAAAGCCGACTAATTGAATCTATTATAATTCGCATTCCCTTACCTGCCTTCTACATAGATGCCACCGATGATGATAAATGGTTAGTTGTAGATGGATTGCAAAGGCTCTCTGCTCTCAACCATTTTATTAGTGACAAGAGTGATAAGAGGTTGAGACTCAAGGGACTAGAGTATCTTGAAGAGCTTGAGGACAAAACCTATGATCAAATAGAACGTAGATACCAGCGTCGTATTGAAGAAACTCAGGTTACAGTTTATCTGATTACAAAAGGTACGCCGCCTGAAGTTAAATACAATATTTTTAAACGTATTAATACAGGAGGAACACCACTTTCTCCCCAAGAACTACGACATGCTCTAAACCCAGGCAAGGCAACTAAGTTTCTAGCTAAACTTGCGAAGTATAGAGAATTTAAGCAAGTTGTTAATCTTAGTGATTCTCGCAGAAAACGCATGGATGATCGTGAGTTTGTCCTGGGTTTTTTGGCTTTTACGCTGACTTCTTACAAAGATTATAAAGACGATACTAGAGATTCATTTTTAAGCAAAGCTTTATTTAAGGCTAATCATATATCTGAAGATGAACTCAACAACATAGAATATAAATTCAAAAAAGCAATGATAGCTGCGTTTCAAATATTTGGCAAAAATGCTTTCCGTAAACTTTCGGCAAACAGCAATAGAAAATATCCTGTTAACAAAGCATTATTTGAAGTTTGGTCAGTCAATCTAGGGCAGCTTGATGATGAGCAAATTAAAGTATTATTAGTCAGAAAACAACAGTTAATTGACAATTTTATCAGGTATGTAGATAATGATAAAGAATTTTTAGCATCTATTTCTCAAGCAGGTATTAAGGTTGAGTATAGATTTACTACTCTTGAAAAGATTATCCAGGAAGTTCTGTTATGATTCGTTTACTCAGACTAAGTAATTTTAAACCTTTTGAAAATCAGTTATTTGAATTGAAACCACTCACCCTGCTGTGCGGTCTCAATAGCACCGGGAAATCTTCGGTTCTGCAATCCTTACTGCTCCTGCGTCAATCTTACCAACAAGGTTTGTTGATAAAAACAGGTCTAGCTCTGAATGGAGAGCTAGTTCGGATTGGTACAGCGCAAGATGCATTTTGCGAGAGAGCTAAAAATGAAAGTATAGGTTTTGAGATGCTCTGGGAAAATCACGGTCAAGCAAAATGGCATTTTCAGTATGACTTAAATAAGAAAGAAGCTGATGTTTTAGATATTGCTACCCAATCAGTTGATAGTGAAGTTTTGAAATCAAGCCTTTTTAACGAACAATTCCATTACCTTCAGGCAGAGCGTATTGGGCCGCGCCCCTTTAATGAAATGTCAGATTATCAAGTGCGGCGGCTTGGACAAATTGGAACCAGGGGAGAGTATACGGCACATTTTCTCTTTGCAAATGGCCGCAAACCTATTCCCATATACAATCTCAACTACCCCCTGTCAAAATCAATGGATTTAATAGATCAAGTTGAGGCATGGATGAGAGAAGTTAGCCCTGGCACACGCATTAAAATTAACTCAAATCCAGATATGGACTTGATCGGCTTACAATACTTTTACGGCGATAGCAATCCTTGCCGTGCTACTAATGTAGGGTTTGGAATTAGTTACACCTTGCCAATTATTGTAGCTGTTATGGCATCTACGCCAGGTACACTAATTATTATTGAAAATCCCGAAGCTCATCTCCATCCCAAAGGACAATCTAAAATGGGCGAATTGCTGGCACTTGCAGCTAGCTGTGGCATTCAAGCAGTGATAGAAACTCATAGCGATCATGTATTAAATGGAATTCGTCTCGCCGTTCATGACGGCAAGCTTAACCCCGAAGATGTTCAACTGCATTACTTCCAGCGGCAAGAGAAACAAGGCCAAGCTTTTACTGAAGTAGTTTCACCACGCATCGATCGCAACGGGCGCATCGATCAATGGCCTGATGGCTTCTTTGATGAGTGGGACAAGAGTTTAGAGGCTTTGTTGGAACCAGTAGGAGAATAAGGCATGGATTTAGAGATGGTACTCAACGAACTGTCTTTGCGGACTCCTGCTGCTGATATTCCAACAGCACGGCAATTAATGTCAGAATTAATTAGGACTGTGCGCCAAGCAACGGTCAGTGGTGTGAAGCGAGTACTCCGTACTTCCGATGATATTAATACTATTGAACTTGCTCCCGACTATCCTGTAGCTCGCTGGCGGAATGATAATGGAGTAAATCGAGAGGAGCGTAGTTTCTTCAGAACGCTCACCACCAAAGCTCCTTTCTGGACTGATATTGCTGAAGCAATAAAAAACAATTTTGATTTGTCTGATGTTATTCACCAAGGAGAGGAAGCAAGAGGACTGTGCTTTGCTTTAGTTAGTGATGCGTTGCCAGTGAGCTTAAACTCGGAGGCACGATGGAATCACAGCCGCTTGGAGTTGACAGTTACACGACTTGAAGATGAGGAGTTAATCGAGGAGCATCTGGAAATTATTCATGCCAGTTGCAGGCATCACATACAGGAACATACTGATTGGATACAAAAACGTATTCGTATAGAGGTTATTGATGGGTTAGATCTTTGGAAGCGGAGGGAAGAGTTATTTACCAGCTTGGAATTTTGTGACAATGTCGGGAAGCAGATACAAAGCCTCAACATTGGCAATCCGATGTTAAGGCAGGTTGTAAAACGGTTGTATGAACTTGATGACTACTGTAAGATTTGGGCATCTGGCTCTTTTAATCCAGACAATCTGCCCAGTAAGGCTACTCCAGAAAGCGATACAAGGCTCCAGCAGTTCCAACAGGAACTAATAATTAGATGTCCCGATGGTGAGAAACGTATCTTCAGTTTGCACGTTCGCATGACACCAGGGGCTTGGCGGCTACATTTCTGTGTAGAATCAGGGCCAGGGAAGATAATCATCGGGTACATTGGCCCTAAAATCCAATAATCTCAACACTTACACGATTGCTAGCTGGAGTATCGTAATCCCAGAATGCTGCGTGATCGCTCCTGTCCAAGTTATCTACAATCACTATAGGACTTCCGGATAGAGAGAAAGTGCGTTATAGCAAAAATTATGATAACTCACAACGAACAGCCTAATTTAGACCCTTCGTCCGATCCAGAGCCAGTAAAGCCATCAGTAGAAGGGGTTACTAGCATAACGAAGAGTCAGGCAACAGATGCAATCCGTAAAACTCAGCCAGAGCAGGTTATCGTGGCTGAAAAAGCTACTTATGCTGAAAAAACTAAACGAATTCGTGCTTGGAGCGAATTATTTAAGTCAGTAACTCCGTACCTGTGGGTGGCGGTTATCCTGATTGTGATTGTTCCTCTTATGGGCAAAGGCTTTATTGCTAGTTCCTTGTCAGGGGGTTCAGCTAATCTAGGTAATACAGGTACTAGTGCAGTTGTTGTTATCAATAAGACAATACCAGACCAGAACGAAATCGATAGTGCGATCGCCACAGCCATCATTGATGCCCATACCCAAGCAGAACGGTTAGCCTCAGCCAGATTAGATGAATGGGTTGAGGAATTGATGACCCGCGTTGATGGCAGCTTCTTGAATTGGTATTTTGATTACTTCAATCAAAAGAAAATGGAGTTTAGCGCTCCTTTTGTCTGGTTATCTGCCGCAGCAACTCACTGGCTCGATACCAAGAACCCACCTCCCAGCCAAGCCGTCGCTGAGAAATTAACGGAAGATTTCCAAACGGAATTCGCCAAAAGAGTTCTGCGCCCGAAAATTGCCCAACTCGAACTCGAACACCTGACCAGAGATACTGTAAATCTGTATATCTCAGAACTCGGTAACAATATTTCTAAGATTCAAACTACCTACAACATCCCTCAAGGACAATGGGAGCAATACCTGGAAGATATTGCCGTTACCATCAGGGATACTGAAGGGAATATTTCTAACTTATCATTGAAAGTATTAGTCGGTGGCAGTACTTATCTCCTAGCCAAAACCATGCTCCCAATTGCGACTAAGATCGGTAGTAAAGTTGCTGTATCCTTAGCTGGAAAAACTACGGCCAAAATGGCCGCGAAAACGGGTGGGGTTGTCGCTGGGAAGTTAGGGGCACAGTTCATCGATCCGATTGTGGCCTTTGGCATCATTATTTGGGATTTGTGGGATTACCATCACACGGTCAAGGTAGATAGACCAATTCTCCGAGAAGCCATTCTTGACTATTTACAGGAAGTCAAGGCATCATTGCTGGATAACCCGGAAAATAGTGTCATGGCCGCTATCGATCGCCTAGAAAGCGGCATTCTCAAGTCCCTTCAATCACCGGAGCTTTCCCCTCAACTTTCATACAAGTGAAACAGGACTGTCACAACAACGTCATAAAGAATATCTACATTAATAAATGTGAGCTATTGATACTCTCCCATAAATTTAAGTGAATCATTATGGTACTGGACACCCAAACCCCTAAATCTCATCACACCGCACCAGCTCCTATTAAAAAAGCACTGACCTATTTATCCCTAGTATTGCTGGGAGCTGGCACCACCTTTTCAGCAAACTATTTCTTTTTACAGAACTCGGGCAATCTAGCCGCGTCCCCAGCTCAAGCCTTACCCGATAGCCTGAACCAAATCGTACCTAGGGGCAACCTACTAGCGCCCCAAAACGGCAACTTTATCACCCAAGTTGTGGACAAAGTAGGACCAGCCGTGGTGCGGATTAATGCTTCCAGAACCGTTAGAGCTGAGATTCCCGATGCCTTCAACAATCCTTTGTTCCGGGATTTCTTTGGGTTTGAAGCCCCCGACGAACCTCAACAGCGCATCGAACGGGGCACCGGATCGGGTTTTATTATCAATACCGACGGTCAGATTCTGACTAATGCCCACGTTGTTGATGGTGCTGATAAAGTTGATGTCATCCTCAAAGATGGTCGCACCTTTCAAGGGAAAGTGCTGGGAACTGACCCTGTAACCGATGTTGCCGTCGTTAAAATTGAGGCAGACAATCTACCCACCGTTGCACTTGGCGACTCCGAGCAACTCAAACCAGGAGAATGGGCGATCGCGATCGGCAACCCCTTAGGTCTAGATAGTACCGTAACTACAGGTATCATCAGCGCGACGGGTCGTTCTAGTTCTCAAGTCGGCGTCCCCGATAAGCGCGTTCAATTTATCCAAACCGACGCCGCGATCAATCCCGGTAACTCAGGTGGCCCCCTGCTGAATGCCTCCGGTGAAGTGATTGGTATCAACACGGCTATTATTCAGGGCGCTCAAGGATTAGGATTTGCCATTCCCATCAATACCGCCCAACGCATCGCTAACCAATTGATCGCCCACGGCAAGGCAGAGCATCCGTTCTTGGGTATTCAGATGGTAACTCTCACACCAGAGTTGAAACAAAACATCAACAGCAATCCCAATTCCGGTCTAACTGTAGACGAAGATCAAGGCGTACTGATTGCCAAAGTGATGCGCAATTCACCCGCAGATCGAGCAGGATTGCGAGCTGGAGACGTAATTCAGAAAATCAACGGTGAGGCGGTAAAAAATGCTGAAGATGTGCAAAAAGCTGTAGAGGATACTCAAGTAGGCAACACCTTACAAATGGAATTGCGCCGCGATCGCAAAGGTGTTCAGGTAACAGTGCAACCCGGCGCTATTCCTACTCGACAGCAACAATAAAGGACATGGGGAACGGGCAAAAGGGAACAGGGAACTCATTAGTATCGTTCCCCGTTTCCTTACAAAGATGACATGCTCCCGGTTATTCTGTGGCCACAACTAGAGATTGTTTAAGCTGCCACGTCTTATCCTGGGAGAGTTGCAGCAAAGACTGATGGTAATTCGTCAACGTAGAGCGATGCCCTACACTCAAAAAAGTAGTCCCTTTTGCCTGCAAATGTTGATATAACCGTTCCTCGTTCCCCAGATCTAACGCGCTGGTTGCTTCGTCCAGAATGGCGTACTTGGGTTTATTCAGCAACAACCGCGCAAAAGTCAACCGTTGTTGTTCCCCCAACGAGAGGACATCTGCCCAATCCTGTTCGGCATCAAAGCCGCCAAACCGTTCATCCAGTCCTACTAAGTTCACCTGTTCCAGAACTTGCTTCAAGTGTTGCTCCTCCACCTCAAGGTGGGTATTGGGATAGAGCAGTTGATCGCGCAGAGTGCCTAGCACCATGTAAGGACGTTGGGGCAAAAATAGAATTTGGTCGGGTTCAGGACGAACAATTGTACCCTGACCAGAATTCCATAACCCAGCGATCGCTCTTAACAGCGAACTCTTGCCGCAACCACTTGGCCCCATCACCAAAAGTCCCTGTCCAGCAGCTAACTCCACTGATAAATCTGCCACCAAAGTCCGCTGATAATTGGGAGTTTGCAGGCTCAGGTGTTCGACTGCTAACCGATCTGCCTCAATTGTCACAATCCTGGGCTTTTGCTCCTCGGATACCTGGGTTGCCTCTGTTTGTTCTAAAAACTGGGCAAAGGTATAGAGACGATTAATGCCAGCGCCAAAAGTCGTTAATTGCTGGAAGCGGGCAACGACCACATTGAGCGAGAAAAAGACGCGGATAAAGGCTCCCTGTGCTTCAGAAACTTTGCCCACTTCCATTTCTCCTGCAAAAATTGCAGGTGCGACAACTAGGGCAGGCAGAATGAAGGGGATGAACTCATAAGCGTTCGTCAGAATATTTAAGTTCAACTCCCAAACCAGCAGTCGTTTGACATTATCAAAAACTTCCAGAAATCGCTGCTTGACTTGGTTCGACTCTCGCTCTTCCCCCCGGTAAAAGGCGATCGCTTCCGCATTCTCTCGAATTCGCACCAGGCTAAAGCGGAGATTGGCTTCCTTTTTGAGTTGTTCAAAGTTGAGTCGGACGAGGGGCTTACCAAATATGAAGGATGTCACCAGAGTTCCAATCAGGGCATACAGCACCAGAAAAAACACCAGGGGTTGAGAAATACCCCAGAGTATGCTGCTGAAGGCAATCACGGACAGCACTGACTCTACCAACACCAGCAAAAAGGTGAGAGATTCCTGGGTAAAACTCCTAACATCCTCCGCAATTCGCTGATCCGGGTTATCAATCTCGGTTTCTAGGATATGCAGATTGTAATAGGCGCGATGGCGAAAGTAGTTATCGACGAATCGATGAGTGAGCCATTTGCGCCATTGCAAACTGAGGCGATCGCGCAGATAGGTGTAGCCCGCTAACAGCGGTGCATAGATTACCAGCACGCCAATGAAAATTATTACGGTTTGCCAGAAGCGGGCTTCATCCTGAGCCGAAAGGGCTGAAATCAGCACCCCTCGCTTGTTGTTGAGTACCACACTCAACCCGGTATAGGCCAACAGGAACAGCACAACCCCCAGCATTAATCCTCTGGCTTGCCATTTCTCATCCCCTGACCAGTAGGACTTGGCGATCGTCCAAAATTGCTGGAGTACATTGAAATTCAATCGATCCATCGGCTTGTTTCTCTTACAACTGGGTCTTCCAGGAGATAATAGGTAAAGGTGAATCAGAGCCAAATTTGCTCAAATACTGATGTGGCTCATCTCTGGCCAATTGTTAAATTATGCTACAAATTTCTAAGACAGTGAGCATTCCAGAGTATGAGATCGAAATGAGTGCAGTCCGCTCTCAAGGGGCAGGGGGACAAAACGTAAATAAGGTAGCGACTGCCATTCACCTGCGCTTTGACATCGTGGCTTCCTCGCTGCCCGATCGCTACAAAGAGCGCTTGTTGAAGCTTTCTGACCAACGCATTACCAAAGAAGGAGTCATTGTCATCAAGGCTCAAGAACACCGCAGCCAGGAACAGAATCGAGAAGAGGCGTTGCAACGGCTGCAAGACTTGATTAAAAATGCGATCGCGTTACCCAAACCCCGTAAACCCAGCAAACCGACTCGTAGTTCTCAAAAGAAACGTTTGGATAGCAAAAGTAAGCGATCGCAAATCAAAGCAATGCGAGGAAAGATTACAGATGAATAAAATTGCTGGTCACTTAACTATCTGCTCTACCAATCATATCATGTCCGGTAACATCTTTTCTTGTATAAAAAGGTTTCTAGTAACCAATAAGAGTGGTTGACAAGGCTCTAGTGTCAACCACTCTTATCGGTTACTAGAAACAATAGCGATGCAATCTTAATTGTCGAGTAGAAGACTTATAGCCAATTAATACTGAGTTGTACCATAAGCTGTCGTTCCATCGGGCATGACTGCTAATTGCAAATCAGCCCCCTTCAGATTAGCGTCCTTTATGACAGCATGGAGTAAATTTGCATAACGCATATTAGTATTGCTCAGATTGGCACCTGTCAGATTAGCATCCGTCAGGCGTGTCCCGTACAAACTGGCCTGAGTCAGATCGGCATTTTTTAGAGTAGCGCCAATCAAGTCAGCATCTCGCAGCTCAACCCGATGGAGAATTGCATTACTTAAATCGGCCTTATCCAACCGGATATTAAAGAGATTAGCATCACTGAGGTCGGCTCCTTTTAATTGGCTATCGTGAAGGTCAGCTCCATCTAAGTCAGCAAAAGTTAGCTTAGCCTCCGTGAGACGAGTACCACTCATTTTGGCATCTTTCAGTTTAACTTTCGCCAAATTGGCACGGGAAAGGTCACTATTTCTAAAATCTGCTCCGCTCAAATCCGCCCCACTCAAATCGATCTCTCTGAGATCGCACCCTACACAACGCTTAGTTTTTAGAATCTGGTCAACGCTGACTTTTTTAAGTTTTAGCGATTGCAGAGAATTTTTAACTTTAGCAAGCTGTTGGCCTATGGGCGAAGATGCCATATCCTCATTATTCGATACATAGAGAGCTAGGGGTAAGCCGCCAGTAGCTAATATCATAAGAATAATTAACAGCATTTTGAAGTTCATCTAACACCTCCGTTGGAGACTCCCGGTATCAACAATTCCCCGACCTACTCAAAGCAAGCAGCCAGCTAATGCGATCGCCAGCTGAACGAGCGGGTATGGCTTTCCATCTTCCTTATTCGCTTGCTCAATCGGATGTACCGGACTCCAATCTTAAAGTTTTGATGAAATATTTAGAACTGACGGGGTGACAAACAAGCTTTCAGCTTGCTTGTCACCCCGTCAGACCATCGAACCGGGTAAACAGGATGGTAAACCTTGTATTCGAGGCATGAGAATTACGGTTTATGACGTGCTGGAATATATGACTTAGTTGGTAGTAGAATAAATACGGGTTTGATATTAGAGTTTATTCGCTCGTTCTTCTAACCATCGCTGGAATGATTTCTGGCTCTCTACCGATGGCTGACCAAGAATGATATTTTTGACGCTAATGTCTTCATCCAGCTCTGACCAGTGCATTCCCTCGTTGTCACCAATAAATCGCCAATTATTGCGCTCCTTTGGTGTACCATGTAACAATCGAGGATACCAAGCTAACGGAACAGAAATAGTACGACCATCAGATAGATCGACAGTTAAGGTATCCTCTGTAACTACTACTTGCTGTGCTTTGGGGATTTCTAGTAACTCAACCATTAAAGAAGTCATTCCAACCTGCTAATAACTGCTCTTGATGTTCTTCAACAAGTTTTTGGATGTGATTAATTTCGGTGCGACTGAAGCCTCTGTTATGTTGAAGTCGAACTGGACTAAGCCAGAACTTGGCTTCATCTCGATCGCGCTCAACATGAACGTGGGGTGGTTCATCTCGATCTCCTGCATAGCAGAAAAAACGATATGGACCGACTCGGAGTAATGTAGGCATTCAGACTTGTTAATCAAAAGCATACCTCTACATCCTAACCGATGCGCTCGCTTTTAGTCATTCTTAGGAATATCGCTTTTTATTCTCCTGTTAGATATTCGTCAACACTACGTCACAGTTTATGTTTATTCGCTCATTAATTTTTATTTAAACTCCTGACATTCTTTAGCTAGCTGGATGCCTAATTCTGTGGCGATGGAGATGGCGCGATCGCAATCCTGTATCACTAAATCATACTTACCCATTTCTCTATAAAGTTTTGCTTGTTTGGCTAGAATAAGGGCTAAATGGTGCTTATTGAAATAAATTGCTTTTTTATAGTTTTGTAATGCACAGTAAGAATAAATTAGTTTCATGATCGCCCGCTCCTCTCCAGAAGAATCGTGAATTGTCTGTAATACAGTCAAGCTTTGCTGATAAAAGTCGATCCCTTGAGCATGTTCTCCAAGCTGATTGGAAGCATTTCCTAAGTTATATAGAGTTTTCCACTCTCCCACCAGATCGCCAATTTCCTGTGTAATGATTAAATATTGCTGGTAATAGTCCATAGCTTGAGGATAATCTCCTAGCGCATCATAAGCATTTCCCAGATTTCCCAGTACGCATCCCTCGCCATTGCGGTTGCCAGTTAACCGTGCAATGGCTAAACTTTGTTGGTAATAGTTGAGCGCTTGGTGATAATTTCCTAACGAACGGTGAGCATTTCCAAGATTTGCCAGTACGGTTCCCTCGCCGTGGCGGTTGCCAATTTCCTGAAGAATGATTAAACTCTGCTGGTGATAGTCGATCGCTTGGGCATAATTTCCTAATGAATCGTAAGCATTTCCCAGATTTCCCAGTGCGTTTCCCTCACCGTTGCGATCGCCAATTTTTCTGGCAATAGTTAAATGCTGCTGGTGATAGTTGATGGCTTGGGCATAATCTCCTAATGAATAGTAATCATTTCCCAAATTTCCCAGTATGCTTCCCTCACCGTGACGATTGCCAATTTCCCTGGCAATGGTTAAATTTTGCTGATGATAGTCGATGGCTTGAAGATAATTTCTTAGCCGATAGTAAGCATTTCCCAGATTTCCCAGTGCGATTCCCTCACCGTTGCGGTTGCCAATTTTTCTGGCAATAGTTAAACTCTCGTGGTGATAGTTGATGGCTTGGGCATAATCTCCCAATGAATCGTAAGCAATTCCGAGATTTCCTAATGCAATTCCCTCACCCTGACGATCGCCAATTTCTCGTGCAATAGCTAAATGCTGCTGGTGATAGTTGATGGCTTGGGCATAATCTCCTAATGAATCGTAAGCATTTCCCAGATTTCCCAGTGCGATTGCCTCACCCTGGCGATCGCCAATTTGTCTTGCAATAATTAAATGCTGCTGGCAATATTCTATCGCTTGGAGATAATTTCCTAGCGAATTGTAAACCCTTCCCAGATTTCCCAGCGCGGTTCCCTCTCCTTGGCGATCCCCAATTTCTCGCGCAATGGTTAAACTCTGTTGATGATAGTCGATGGCTTGGGCATAATTTCCTACCTCATAGTAAACAAGTCCCAAATTTCCTAGCGTGCTTCCCTCACCATTGCGATCGCCGATTTCCTGTGCAATAGCTAAATCTTTCTGATAATAGTAGATGGCTTGGGGATAATTTCCTAGTGCATAGTAAGCATTTCCCAGATTTCCCA
>DNXU01000196.1:14637-14876 GCA_003505715.1 Cyanobacteria bacterium UBA8803
TGTTGGTGATACTCGATAGCTTGGGCATAATTTCCTAGCGAATGGTAAGCATTACCAAGATTTCCCAGTGCGCTTCCCTCATCATTGCGATCGCCAATTAACTGTGCAAGGTCTAAACTCTGCTGGTGATACTTGATGGCTTGGGCATAATTTCCTTGTGCATGGCAAGCATTTCCCAAATTTCTCAGCGATATTCCCTCACCCTTGCGATCGCCGATTTCCCATGCAATAGCTAAACT
>DNXU01000515.1:0-394 GCA_003505715.1 Cyanobacteria bacterium UBA8803
TAAATCGGATTAGTTGGAAACATAACGCGACCGTCAGGACCCAACGTTGAACCGTTTTCCCTACCGATTGGGTTAAATCGGATTAGTTGGAAACCAGAACCAGAATTAGCACCATTAAGTTGGAAAAACCCTACCGATTGGGTTAAATCGGATTAGTTGGAAACAAAAAGCTTCTACAATCTGACCAGGATAGTCAATTTGCACCCCTACCGATTGGGTTAAATCGGATTAGTTGGAAACAAAACAGCTGTCTGCATCAGCGTCGCGATTGTCGTATGTATCATCCCTACCGATTGGGTTAAATCGGATTAGTTGGAAACACTGAGTCCCGCTAGTTGTATCACTGTTATCGGTAGTACCCTACCGATTGGGTTAAATCGGATTAGTTGGAAAC
>DNXU01000515.1:570-822 GCA_003505715.1 Cyanobacteria bacterium UBA8803
CCTACCGATTGGGTTAAATCGGATTAGTTGGAAACACTTGAACTTTATCCAAGCAGAAGCTTCCGGGAACTTCGATCCCTACCGATTGGGTTAAATCGGATTAGTTGGAAACCCCGTCACCCCAGCAAACACTCCCGCGCGGCTACCCCCTACCGATTGGGTTAAATCGGATTAGTTGGAAACGCTACTGGGGGTTCAAGCACTTTGACCACTGGTCCCTACCGATTGGGTTAAATCGGATTAGTTGGAAAC
>DNXU01000515.1:1002-2619 GCA_003505715.1 Cyanobacteria bacterium UBA8803
GTTTAGGGACAAATATTAGAGGCCCCGCAGATATCGCTTAAGTCAAAACCCGCCCAAGGGCAGCTAGTAGGGTGCGTATGCTACGCTAACGCACCATTCGACTATAGATGTCCTAGTTACCTAAATCCTGAAAACAACGATGGTTCAAACAGCAATTACTCAAACTATCAAAACAATAAATGAGGCTCATGCCAAGTTCAATCTTCAGCAGACAGCGGAAGAGGAGTTCTTTACAGAATGGTTTGAGAGCCTGCCTCAACTTACCCAACAGGAGCAAACCGCATTAGACCAAATTAGATACAGATATCGCTATCATCGGGCAGATGGCCCCCTAGCAGAGGGGGCAGTCAATCTCATTGTTGTCTCTCGGTTGCTGGAATTAGCAGGTTTTTATGATTCTCCTTTTAAACTACAAGCCGAAGTAGCGGTTGAAGTCACTACTGTTGTTGAAGATGAGATTCTGCGGGGACGTATAGATTTTCTGGTAGTGCTAGAGCAATTCTGGGTTGTAGTGCTAGAAGCTAAACATACCGATCTCAATATTGAGTTAGCGATTCCCCAAACCTTAGCTTATATGATGGCAAGCCCTCATCCAGATCGCCCCGTTTACGGCATGGTAACCAATGGGGGGATGTTTGCCTTTTTAAAGCTCAGCCAACAACCAACTCCTCAGTATGATATATCAGATGTATTTTCACTTCTCCCTAGCCGCAACCAGCTCTACCCTGTTCTCCAGATATTGAAGCAAGTAGGGCAGAGCATCTCTCAAGGATGAGTAGGCGATCGCTCAATCCTTGCCTTTATTCAAAAAACTTTGCAGTTCCTCATGCACCTGCTCATAAAGTTCCAGAGGTTCTCCCTTCAAACCAATCAAACTGTATAACTGCACTGCACCCGATCGCCCCCGCACTTCTTGTTCTCCCAAATCAATTATCTCAACCTCTTCTTTCACGATTTGGTAGAGAGGGTCAGTGATTAAAATATCCGTACCAAATCGTTTGGTCAATCCTTCCACTCGACTCGCTACATTAACCGCATCTCCAATTACGGCATATTCTCGACGGCGCAGGGAACCGATATCACCAGCAATTAATTCCCCATAATTAATACCAATCCCATTAAATAACGGAACTCGCCCCTCCCGCCGCCATTGCTGACGCAACTCGTGCAACGCTCTTCGCATTCCCAACGCGGCTCGAATGGCATTCATGGCATCGGTTTTTTCCCCTTCAGAAACAGGAGAACCAAACTCAGCCATCACAGCATCACCAATAAACTTATCTACCGTACCGCCAGCATCTAAAATTGCCTCAACCATGGCGTTGAGATAAATATTAAGTTGCTCTACCAATGGTTCGGGTTCGAGTTGGGAGGAGAGCGTAGTGAAGCCGCGAATATCGGAAAATAAAATAGCTGCCTTCAGTTTGCGTCCTCTGAGCAGTTGCTGATACTCATCATGCTGCTTGAGAATTTCCTGCACGACGGGCGCACCCACATAACGCTCTAAAGTATTGCGAAAGCGCTTCTTCTCAATTTGGTCACTAATAAAGAGAGTTGTAAAGTAGGAAAGGGTATTGAGAGCGATCGCGATCGCAGGTATCGCAGTAGGGAAAATCA
>DNXU01000515.1:2631-7403 GCA_003505715.1 Cyanobacteria bacterium UBA8803
TGTTAAATAACAAAAAAGCCATCCCCCCCCAAACCACAACCATACCCAACCCCCAAAACAGAAGGGCTACCGTTTTTTTGGGCAACTGGCACAGCCCTACTGCTGTCACAGTCACCACTACTAGCACAAATAAACCCCGCAGGGGAGGACTCGGAATTGCCTCCGCCATTGAGCGTCCCTTTAACAAAGTGGCGATCGCATGAGCATGGAGTTCTATCCCTGGCATCCGCAAGTCGATAGCGGTAGGCACAAAATCGGAAATTCCCTGCTGATCGGCAGTAACCCCAACCAATACGATCTTGTCTTTAAACGTCTGCTCTCGCAAATGGACATCCCACCAATCTGATGCCAGCACCTGCCAAAAGGGAATCGTTTTAAAAACATTTTGATGGCGATTGGGCGTACCGTAAAAGAAAATAGTACTGCCTTCAGGGGAGGGGTATTGCTGCTGCGCTGCCTGTAACGTCGCTTCTGCAAAGGAAGGAATAATTTCCACGCTCGAAGGCAAACGGCGCAGCACGCGATCAATATACTCGCTCCCCAGCTGATACACCCTACCATCAACTTCTGGGGCGAGAAAGTTGACCAAACCCAGCGAGACCGAGGTAGGATATACCTCTTCATGGGGCTTGTACAATTCGTGATTGATAATACCTTGGGGGTCGGCCACATCATTATAAGCAGCAGCCAGAACTATGCGATCGCTATACTTAGAAAGAGTTTGTTTGAATCGGCGATCGTCTTCTGGCCCGTAACCACTAGGTAGATCAAACAGCAGATCCAACGCTACGGATTTAGCTCCCGCTGCCATTAAACGCTCAATTGCCTCAGCATAGGCGCTTCGCTGCCAGGGAAAGGGCGCTTCCAGAAGTTCTACAACCGCCTGCTTTTTAGGATCGGGCGGATGGCGGTAGCGTTCCGATGCCGTTAGGGATTCATCATCGATAGCCAGAATCACAATATCCTCAGGTGCTGGCACCGGCCCGCGCAGTTCAATAAACAGCCGTTGGGTTTGCCGTTCTAAGAACTGCACAGGCGTCCCCTGCCAAACTGTCGCGATCGCGCCTGACACAGTCCAAAATCCCATCAGGAGCGCACCAATCCGCTCAGGACGCCAAAATTTCTTATTTTTCATTACCTAATATTAGGGTGATTGGTGATTGGTGATATCGTGTCCGGTTGCGTCGATATTGTTCGTAGTAACCCATAAGAGTGGTTGACAATAGAGCCTTGTCAACTACTCTTATGGGTTACTACGAACCTTTTAAAAGGGTAATATCCGTCTGAGAATTCTGGGCAACCTCGGCCTGAGAATTCCAGGCAATTCGATGTCGGGAAATAGATCGTTGAGAGCATCTTTCAGCTTGTTCATACCGGGAAGTTCGACATCGAAACCCTCAAAGAGGACACCGTTGAGAATATCTTTCACTTCGTCTTGAGAAAGTTGCTCCACAGCCCCTAAAGCTCCGTCAGGACCAATATCGATTTTTTGTCCCGGACGCAGCAGTACTGGCTCTGGTTCTAATCGATCCTGTGGGGTAACTTCGATTTCACCCTCTAAGAGTTTAATTTGCGCCTGATTGTTTTCATCCTTTTCCATTAAATAGATCGTACCCCGCGTTACTGCCGTAATTGAACCGACACAACCACGAGTACCGGAAACCACAGTTCTGCCACTTTGGAGTTGAACGCATCGGCTACCAATTGTGAGGGCAGAATTCTGTCCTAAACGAACGCCAGCACGGTTACTAAATACTAGGTTTGCCCGCGATTGTTTAGTACTGATAGTTTGTCCGAGACGCGCTACAGCATTGACCCGCACGGGTTTGTTCTGGATAAAGACTTGGTTGCCATCAAGGATTTCAGTTATAGTGGCTTGAGTAATTTGAGCAACGACTGGTAACTGCTGCCACCCGCAAACTAAGACTAGACACAAACCGCTTATAAAACCCAAGACTAGCTGCCAAAATTTTTTTCTTGATGGTAAAAGCAGTCTGAGCTGGTAAAACTTAGCGATTAATAGTTGCAGGGGATTGGTGAAGCATTGAGCTGTTCCCCGCAGCTTCAAAAAATCGATAAGCGGGAGTTGACTTTTCATGGGTGCGTATTTCTTTTTAGTGTGTGAGTAGGTTCGTTCGATGCACCGTTGAAGACTTACGCATTTCCAGTCTAGGGCACCAATGAAAACAGGTGTAAGCCTGCCTCCAATGTTTTTTATAGGTAGTTGCACCCTAGTGGAGTGCTTCAGTACGCTCTAATATTTGACACCATCTTAGAGGCAGCTGTTCCGGAGATGGCTATTGTTAACGCTTTTTGCAACTAAAATTTATGTGATGATTTAACTTAAAAAGCGGCACTGAGTAAGGTAGCCAATCTTTACCCCCTTGCTCCAAGAGAAGAGTATGCTAGTTCGCAGCTTGAGGTGTCTAGGAAGACACCAAGACTATAGGCATTCTAGTCTTGATGTCTTATTTGTCATGAACGTATCGACACATATTTATAGCTAATAGCTAATGGCTGATGGAAAACAGGTAATCCTAAGATTTTAGATTTTAGATTGGCGATTTTAGATTTAAGAAAAAATATCCCCTAATCTCAAATCTAAAATCGCTTGACCAATTACCAATTATAAGCCATTAGATTAACTTATCACCCCCAATCTGGGAGATCCGTTAATTTTTGTTGTTCGGTCGATTATCCTTGAACGAGGCTAACCATTCCCGAACTTGAAGAGCAGCGATATCGCGAGCGCCCAAACCAAAGGCTAGAGCGATCGCGACGGCAATTGCGCCCAAGAGTAGCCCAAAGGCTAAGTTGACAATGTCGCTAGCAATGCCCATTTGTTGCAGAGCCATCGCTGAAACCAAGGTAATGATTGCAATGCGAGCTGCCTGCCCCAGAATATTGGATTGGCGAGAGCCAGAACTGGTAATTAAGTTAAAGGCTAGATTGGCTAGGTAAAGGCCAATAGCAAACACAATTAACCCGGCCAGAATCCGACTAGCAATTGCCCCAATACCGATCGTAATTGCTGTCAAAGCCTGAATTTGCAAAACGTCTGTTGCCGCTACTGTAGCGAACAACATGATCCCGACAAGGACTATAATTCCTACCAATTCTGACGGGGTGCGGGTTGGAGTAGGAGTTTCCTGGAGTAATGTTTCCTGTCCGGCTCGAGGAGGTGATGCCCCTGGTATAGCAGTTTCCGGGGTCAAGTTAACAGATGTCGAGCGCTTAGTTGGCCTAGGAGACACACCCAACCACTGGAAAACATTGTTGAAGCCGATGCTAGTCAGAATATTGGTAACGAGATCGCTGATAAATTGCCCCAAGACATAAGCCACAATCAAAATCAACGCTGCTGTAAAGATTTTGGGGAGAGCGTTGAGAATCTGATTTAACATCGCGATCGCAGGCGCTGAGATGGCCTCGATCTGTAGCTTCTGGAGGGCAGCAATTGTCGTGGGAATCAGAATCAGAACGTAGACAACCGTTCCCAGAATCCAGGAGAGCGACTGACCACCCGCAGTTGGCTGGAGTCCAAAACGAGTTCCCAGGCGATCCGTACCTGCTGCTGCCAGCAAGTTGGTAACAATGCGACGCACGACTTGAGCAATAAACCAACCTACCGCAGCGATCGCGATCGCTGCCAAAATATTCGGCAGCACTCCCAGAATTTCATTGAGCAACTGCTGTACGGGTTGCAGGGTGCCCTGCAAACCCAAGCTGTCTAAAATTAAAGGCAGGAACAGCAGAAAGATAAACCAGTACAACGCATTGCCAATGGTTTCGCTCAGCGAGAACGGGGGAGTTGTACTGGGTGATGGGAATGCTCCAGGTGGGGTGGGCGGAGTTTCAACCTGCTGGCCCAAACGCTCATCAAGGCGCAATATCCGCAGTCCTCGGGTTGCCACTAATTTGACTAGCGTTGCCAGCAACCAGGCAATCCCCAACAGAATAGCAGCACCGAGAATCTTGGGTAAGAAACCCAAGATCTGGTTGAGAAAACTATTGAGAGGTTGAGAAACAACTTCAAGCTGTAGGGTTTGGAGGACAGCCACCAAAGTGAAGACGATCACGATCCAAAAAACCGCACTCGCTATCCACTGCTCGACTTTGGGAGCCGCCGCTCCTTCTTGACGATCGGTCACCCAGTCAGCCAGTTTGTTATCGATATTGGTGCGTTGGAGCAGTCCTTTAGTTATACCCGAAGCAATCAGAGCCACGATAATCCCAATCACTAGGATGGCGATCGCTGCCAGCAAATTGGGGACGAAGGCACTGAGATTTTGAAAAATTCCCTGCACTGAGTTGTCCCCAACCTCAGCCACTCCGGGTTGAGCGGGTGCCACAGTGGGACTTGGTGCTTGCGACAAAATTGGATATGCCCAAGGGGGGATACCCGCTCCCACCAACTGGACAATTCCTTCCCAAGGTTCATTCATGGTTTTCTTTGCCTTATCAAGTTTGACTAAGCTCTAACATGAAACTCGTTATACTCATGCTGAGCCTGATCGATCATATATATCTTGTGACTCAATCCTTCCTTTGGTTAGAAGGGATTGGAGCTAATTGAAGCGTGACACCCTGAGAGGCTCAGGGCAACCTTAACCTTCAAGTCGCTGCTTTACCTCTACCTTTATCGATAATGAAGGGACAAAAATCAAGTATTTGCCCACTTTTAGCGCTCAAACGGGATTGGGTGTAGGGTAGAGGGTGTAGGGTGTATGGCTTGAAACGGTAAATATGACCACCACATGAATCGCGAGGGG
>DNXU01000122.1:0-3292 GCA_003505715.1 Cyanobacteria bacterium UBA8803
GAATTATACTTTCTTGTGATACATTATTGAAAAGGCTGCGGGTATTGAACCCTTGCATTTTCCGCTATCCCCCTCCCCCTTACTTCGTTGAAGGGGTAGCCCCGAGCGATTCAGGTGGGATTTGAGGTGTTAGTCAATTTTCCCTAAACCCTATACCCCAGACTAAATCTCCTTTTTAAAATCCTTGTCAGGTTTGGCTCTACCCTAATTGTTGTGCCAAAATTAAAGAAAAATTCCTCAAAGCTTTGTCCAATAAGGCTTTTAACCTAATTTGCTCTCACCAAAAACGGTAGAGTTGAACATCAAAAAGGTTTGACTGAGGAATGGGCAACCCTCTGGGCGATCCAGAATGAGTATTAATGGTAATTTTTTCATCTCCAAGCTGGCCGCTCAAATCGGCAAGGTATGGCGTCAGGCCACCCAGGATATCCCTTCAGGTTTGCCAATTGTAGCGATCGCCAGCATGGCCGCTACGGGTTTGCTCCTTGGGGTAAGGCACTTGGGAGGACTACAACCCCTAGAACTGACTGCCTGGGATCTGATGGTTCGCCTCCGTCCTGATGAAGGCTCCGATCCTCGACTGCTCGTGGTAGCAATTACAGAGCAAGATATCCAAGCTCAAAAGCTCTGGCCGCTGTCCGACCGGACTTTAGCACAACTGTTGACCGCATTGGAACGATATCAGCCTCAGGCTATTGGTTTGGATATCCATCGCAGCATTCCCAAAGAACCCGGTCATCAAGAACTAGTGGCAAGTTTCCAAAGCCCAAAACTGATCGCTGTTACTAGCATGGGCAACACCATAGATGAGAAAGTGCCGCCACCTCCTAGCGTTCCAGAAGATCGGATTGGCTTTAGCGACCTAGTCCTTGACCCCGATGGCACGGTGCGCCGCAATTTAATGTATGCCAATACTGGGGAAGCCGTTCTGACCTCATTTTCCCTCCGCCTTGCTCTGGCCTATTTAGCAGGTGAGGGAATTGAGCCACAACTGACCCCAACTAATGAGATCCAGTTCAACAAAACAGCATTTGCCAAGTTAAAGGATACTTCCGGCGGCTATCAAACCATAGATGCTAGTGGTTACCAGGTAATGCTAAATTACCGTTCTGCTCGTAATGTAGCGCGGCAAGTCACCCTAACCCAGATATTGACCGGAAAAATCGAGCCGAATTGGGTTAAGGATAAGATTGTATTGATCGGCGTCACTGCACCTACAATCAAAGACCTGTTTTTCACGCCCTACAGTGGGACGGCAAGGGGAAATCGCCAGATGGCAGGGGTGCTGATTCATGCTCAGATGGTCAGCCAAATCCTCAGCGCTGTCAAAGACGAGCGTCCTCTGTTCTGGTTTTGGCCTGAATGGGGAGAGGTGCTGTGGATTGCCACTTGGGCGGTTGTAGGTGGTGTTGCGGCATGGCGAATTCACCGCGCTTTCATCTTAGTGCTGGTTGGTACAGCCCTGTTAGCAGTCCTGTTTGGTATCGCCATGTTGCTGTTCATGGAGGGGGGATGGATTCCCCTAGCAACTCCAGCGATCGCTTTGATAATTACTGGTACATCAGTAGGTGCATACCAATTGCAACAGGCCATACGACAGCAACAGATGGTCATGAAGTTGTTAGGACAACAAACCTCACCCGAAATTGCTACCGCCCTCTGGCATCATCGAGATCGGTTGCTGGAGTCGGGATTGTTACCCGGACAAAAACTTACAGCCACCCTGTTAATGACTGATATCAAAGGCTTTAGCACGATCGCGGAACAATATCCTCCCGAAGTGGTGATGAGTTGGTTAAATGAATACTTGGCCGCGATGACTCCACTCGTTCAAACTCACCAAGGTGTAGTCAACAAGTTCACTGGTGATGGACTCTTAGCTGTTTTTGGAGTCCCTGTATCAGCAACCAATCCTGCCGAAATTGCCCAGGACGCTCATCAGGCGGTAAGTTGTGCTATGGCTATGGGCGATCGCTTAGAGGAACTCAATCGCGATTGGCAGAGTCGTAGTTTGCCAGTAGTGCAGATGCGGGTGGGTATTTTCACAGGGCCTGTCATGGTCGGTAGTTTGGGAGGAAAAGAGCGTTTAGAATATGGAGTTATTGGTGATAGCGTTAATATTGCTGCCCGCTTGGAAAGTTGTGAGAAAGACCGCCAAGCCAGTATTTGTCGGGTGCTAATTGCGAAAGAAACCCTCATTCACCTTCAAGAACAGTTTCAAGTAGAGTCTTGGGGTTCGCTTGCCTTGAAAGGTAAAGAGCGTCTTGTGGATGTCTACCGGGTAGTGGGTTTAAAGAAGGGATGAGGGATGAATGATGAGGGATGAAAGACTAACCAGGCTTACGCACTTTGCCCCCCATGTCCCCCAATTTGAGGGGGAGAAAACAGGGAGGAAATTCTACTTTCCCCCAAAGCAAGGGGCGTGTTAGGGGGACATTGGCGTAAGTATATGAAGACGCGCAGATTTCTAATATGTATCGAACCCGACGTGGCCTCAATTTCGTAACCTTTTGCTTAACATTAGTGCTGAGTTTACTTGTAGGTAGCTGGCCGATAACTACCTCTGCCCAGAGATCGATTACTCCACCAGTTGAAGGTAAACCACAAGGAACGCTACCAGGAGGTCCAAGGTTCCGGCCACAAGAACCTGTAGGCGCACCATCAGAACCATCACGAATAGGCCAGAAAAAAAGTCCAGAACAGACTTGCCAGAGTGGTGAGAAGCCTCTAACTGCATTGATGCCAGCCAATAACCTCGGATTGACTGTTGCAGCTTACCCTCAGTTCTTGTTCTATGTGCCGCGCACCTCTGCCACCGAGGCGGAGTTTGTTTTAACCGATGAAAACGGTAACGAGGTTTACATAACCCAGTTTAGGATTACGGGTGAACCTGGTGTTATTAGTCTGAGCCTGCCAAGTTTGGCAAATTTTGCACCGTTAGAGATTGGCAAGGACTATCGTTGGTATTTCTCAGTAACCTGTAATCGTCCCAACTCCCAAGGTAATCTATATCTCGCAGCCGAAGGTGTGGTTCGACGCATCGAAGTGAGTCGTACCTTGGCACCTCAGCTGGAAAAGGCAACACCTCGCGATCGCGTTATTCTTTATGCCGAAGATGGCATCTGGTACGATGCCGTAACGACCCTAGCTGAGCTGCACCGTGCCAATCCTGACGATCCTAGGCTGACATCGGACTGGATTACTCTGCTGGATTCAGTGGGATTGGCAGAATTTGCTGAAGAACCTTTGGTTACTCCATGAGGGATGAGGGTGTGAGGGATGAGGGATGAGG
>DNXU01000122.1:3356-7926 GCA_003505715.1 Cyanobacteria bacterium UBA8803
GGGTGTGAGGGGGTGAGGGTGTGGAGGGATGAGGGTGTGAGGGTGTGGGGGTGTGAGGGATGAGGGATGAGGAGTATGGGGAGATCGCTACACCCTACAGCCTACATCCCACAACCGATGAGAGTGAGGGGAGAATGATTTTCATCGTTATTTTAAGAATCGCAAAACAAAAAATTACGGAATATCTATCTAGAGGCTAGTAGAAGAGATTAACACTTCCACTTTTATGCCATACTCAAGTCGCCGGAAAACGGAATCTTTCACCGTGCTGCTGTCCCTCTCCAGGGTAGCTCCTTTGGGATAGTTGGTTCAGCGACTTCGCTAAAATTGAGGGTGATTATTCAGCGGTGTTGCATCTGCTTTACCAAACCAACGAGTAAATTACATAACCTCAAAACTTTCCAGCTATACAGGGTCAGGGTGATAACCCAACTGAGGTTACTCGTTTTAGAGAAACCCACCAGAACAGGTGTGAGTTTCCAAGGGTGTTGAAACCATTGTTAGTTTCAGGAAAACTTTCCCATGCGCATTCGGTTGGCTGGGATATTCAGTGGACTATGCAGATGAAATTTGAGGATATTTATCAGTTTTTTCGAGACCCTCCTCCTAACTACCTCAACAAGGAATTAGCAGTATGTTATGTCTTGTGCGTCTTGTTGCAAGGGGAATCCTATGGCACGCAGCTGATCCAACAACTAGAACAGGATCACCCAACCTACCGACTTTCTGACACTGTCCTCTACAGCGCACTGAAGTTTCTGGAAGATACCGGAGCGATTTCAGGGTACTGGAGGAAAGTGGAAGGACGAGGACGCCCGCGCAGGATGTATCAAGTCTCCTCCACCTGGCGGGACAAAGCGCAGGAACTTGCTGGTTTTTGGCGGGAATATATAACTCACCACAAAGAAGCTATCTAGTGCAGTTCGGCAAGAATCCCATCCATACTGACACAGCTACAATTGTTTTGCTCCCCCGACCTCCTACTGCAAAGGGGGAGAAGAGCCTTCTTTGGGGAGGTTAGAGGAGTGAGGGAGATGGGGAAGGGAAGATAGGGACAGGAGTGAGGGAGGGAGAAGTATTTTTATCCTTTGTTGTATTAGTTATTATGCGGCAGCTGATGGGGGTTTATTGGTTTCTGTTGTCTTGGACAAATCTTCTCTAAAGACTAGGCTAGCGCTAAAGTAGTAGCAAAGGATGCACGTTCTCAATCATCAAATCTGTGAATACAACTGTTCTTTCTTCTACATTCGGGTTGACGGTGTTGCTAGCAGTAGGGTTGTTCTTCTTCATCCGAGCCTCTGTGAAAGACCGCACCGAGCAAGCTCAGCTCATTGCCCGAGAACCAGAAGAATCCCTAGTGAAACGATTGCAGCAATATTTTGACCAGCGAGCTTACCGAGTAGCAGCTGTTGATGCCACCACTGGGCAAATCACCTTTCAAGGATTTGTTCGACCCAGTTGGTTTTTAGCTATCTTTTTAAGCCTGCTAGCAGCTTGCGGTATCGTCTGTTTATCGCTAGTTCTCTCCATACTCTATCCCACCTTTACCAAAGCTTTTCTGAGCCTAGTTGTCTTAGCACCTGCGGCTGGCATGTTTTATTGGAAAGGAGCGGGAAGAAACGAGCAGGTTTACTTGAAAGTGGAAACATTACCCGAAAGCAATAGGGGTAGGCAAAGTCTGATTACCGTTACTGCTCATCGGGATGAACTCGCACAGATGCAAAAGACGTTAGGACTCGAAGCTTCTCCAGAATCTGTTCAATAATATTAGGGCTCGCTTGGTAGAGCAAGCTACTAACTTAGCTAAACCGCGTAGGCGGCCAAGTTGCCGATTCAGGTGTTGACAAAATTATCAAGTAATGCTATAGCTCAAGTATTGCCAGTTAAATTGGAGCGGTTAGCCATGGGTATCCGGCGGCGAATCCGAAAAAAAGCCTCCTGGGAAGAAGAGTTTACCCCAGTGCCAACTCAGTTACAGACGCGCCCCTTCGGTAAGGGTATCCAGGCTAGGCAAGCAGTACTACCTATAACCAACCTTTTACAGACGCGCCCTTTTGGTTCCCGGCAGCAGGCGTCCTCTCAAGAATCAGGAACGCCAGATATCCAAACTCAGCTAGCAATGGCTCAACGCTTTGGTTACAATGCAGCGAATATTCCTGTATTGGCTCCCGGAAAAGAAAAGGTTAAATCGGATCTAGACCTTAACCTAGCCAAAGAAAATTCCCTTCAGGATGAGGTATTAACTCACAACCATCCCGGTGGCGCTCCTTTGCATCAAGGCGATGTATTATCGGCAGTAGATAAGGGGATCAAAGAAGTTCGAGCCACAGGCATGTATGGGACTTTTGTACTCCGGCGCACTGATGAAGCTTGGCAAATTAGTCAAGAGCAAGTAGCAAGTGCATTTGCTCAAGGAATTGAGAAGTGGTCCCAAGAATGCCCCAAGGAATTAGCCGAACATCACCCTTCTAAAAAAGAAATACCGCAAACCGGAGCAACTTTTAAACAAGACTTGTTGATGGCAAACTATTTTGCCTGCAAAATCTTGGCCGAGCAAAGTCAAGGTGCAGTTGTTTACGAACACCCCAATGAAAATGAGCTGATTGAAAAACGGTCTAAACTTTACCGGGATACAACAGTTATATCTATGAAGCGGATATTAAAGGGGAAGAGTAACCAGGCACCTGCTAATCGTCCTGAAGGCATCACCCCGCAAAAAAGGAAAATATCAACTGATAGTAAAGATGGGGAGTAGAAAGGGTTCTTTTGAGCGCGGAGCTTATTATCAATATTATTCGTTACAGAACTTACGCAACTACACTATACATAGTGATGGTGTGTTAGCTCCGGCGTAAGGCACCCTACTAATAGTAACTTGATGTTGATTTTTTAATATTGATGAACGCAGACGGGTTCTACCGCCGACCTTTGCCACCACCACTCATTCCATTTTCTTCTCCAGAGGGTAGGCAAATCTTCAGTGAAGCATTAGCTTTAGGAGGTATGGAAGGTTACTTCGGCCTAGCCGAACAGTTTCATACCCAATCAGAGCCAGCTTTTTGCGGAGTTGGTACGCTCGTTGTTGTCCTCAATGCACTGTCAATCGATCCAGGTCGAATTTGGAAAGGTTTGTGGCGATGGTATGATGAAGAATTTCTGGACTGTTGCCAGCCACTTTCAGCGATTAAACAACAGGGTATTACTTTTGATGAACTGGTATGTCTGGCACGTTGTAATGGAGCGAAAGTAGAGCCAATTCGCTACGATCAAAGCTCTATAGAAAACTTTCGACAAGCTGTTATAAAAGCGACTGCATCTCCTCAAGGATTACATATTGTAGTTTCCTATTCTCGACAAGTACTAGGGCAAACTGGCAACGGGCACTTTTCTCCAGTAGGTGGTTACCACCATGAACGGGATCTCATCTTAATCTTAGACGTAGCTCGTTTTAAGTACCCGCCTCACTGGGTATCTTTAGGGCTACTGTGGGATGCTCTGGCTCCTAAGGATACAGCAACTGGGAAGTCTAGAGGTTATATACTACTCTCCAAAAGTGATAGTCCTAACCAAACTTTCTATCATCTAGCTGTTGATAGGTATCAATGGGCTGTGATTGCACCTTACTTTACCGATATACTGCCAACTGGGATCGCTCAAGAACAGCCGAATTCCTTGGCAATGATGGTAGATGTCATCTTACGCCATTTCTCCTCAACTCTGACTGCCGCGATCGCCGTCAGTATAGACAATGTATCAATTGACGCTACACAGGCATGGCATACTTTATTGGATGAGATTCGCTCACACCCTTTGTCAGCAATCATTGAAGTTCAACTCTCTACTCGCAGTTGGCACGAAATTACTGTTATTGGAAAGTGGCTATCTCAGGAGAAAAACTTAGCCCCATTACTGACAGTACTGTTGTTAGCTTGCCCAGAGGCACTTTATAGTACGCTGAATTCCAATTTAATGCACCAGATGTGCCAATGGCGAGAGCTAGAAAAACTGCCGCCATTGATGCGACAGGAAGTGGCTATATTGCGAGAACAGATGTCAGCATTGCAGGATTTGTTAACTGTTTCGACTCTGCCGGATTTATGCTGATAATACTTGATAAACCAGCTCTCAGCGTAGAGTTAGCGCTTTGAGTTGCTCGGACTGTTTTACCTGCTTTTCTAGTTGTACTGAAAGTTGGGCGCATACCAATTCGCACAAATCAAAAATCCTTGGGTCAGCAATTTGATAAAATACACTGACCCCTTGCGGCTGACGAAGGACAAGACCCGCTTGAGCCAAAATTTTTAAGTGCTTGGAAACATTCGCCTGTCCAAGTTCGGTGGCTTCCATAATTTCGGTAACATTTTTGGGTCCCGATTTCAGACAGCACAGAACCCTAAGTCGGCTGACTTCCGAGAGAACTTTAAAGTAATCCGCAATCCGAGCCAAAGCCACTACAGAAATTTCTGACATAAAGAAGTACAGCGAAACTGAGATAATATTTTCATTATATGTTTATGCAGTAGATTAAGTGACTTCGGGTAATGGGGGATGGGGGATGGGTGATGGGTGA
>DNXU01000122.1:8036-11863 GCA_003505715.1 Cyanobacteria bacterium UBA8803
CCATCACCCATCACCAATTACCACAGAACTGGCTTGCCGTTGATTTTCCAAATTTGGAAAGCAATTTCCTCAAATAGCGTTGTCTTCCTAGGGCGTTGGAGATTATTTTGTATAAGTCTAGGACTTACGCAGTAACTCTATCTGTAGGGTGCGTTAACCTTGGCTGTCTTAATATCTTTAGTATGAACAGAGCCTTAACTAGCCTCCTGCTCCGCCTGTTACATACTCCTAAGACATCCAGGTCTGCATCATACTGTGTTTCTAGCGATCAGACTGCACATGTTCCCGTTGCCTCCGGGAACCTCTGGGAATAATGCCCAATCCCGTGTTATGTGTAGCTTCTGCAAAGGAAGACGGTAGGATGAGCGCACCCTCGTATTTCTTTTTTAAAGAAAAAATTCCCAGGCTCATCATTCATGGCAAGTAATACCATGTCCGGTTGATTAAGCCTCATAAAACCTATCGCAGGGCGGGTTTTGATTGGAGACATATCTGTGAAGCCCACAATATTAGTCCCTAAACCCGCCCCTACAGATATTCTGGGTATTAAACCAAGTGAGAACCGCTATAATTCCCTCCCTTTCTTTGGGGTTTTAGGGGTGAGCTAACAAGGGGATACTCTGGTTCGAGCGCCTCTCATCGTTGAACTTGAGTGACTGAACTTGTGCTCAATTTCTGAGTTTCTTCCTCGGTGAGAGCCACCTTTTCTAGTAAGGATGCTCGCAACTGTTGCATGTTCAGTTCATCCTCTGCCGTTGAAGCTTTTAACGCAGTTGCTAGAGCGTCGTACCACAGTCCTGCTTGAGCATAAAGAGCAGCTCTTTCATTGCTGTTCTTGGCGATCGCAAGTTCTGTTGCTAGATCTGGCTGTGCCTCCACAACCTTCAGCTCAGCCTCAGCAAAGGGATTACCAGATGGGTTATTTAAGTTGCAGTTTAGTTCGACCTGCCACAGATAGCGGTGACCGATGGACAGTTTTGGCATGGACTTAGAAAGAGAGAGTACGACAATCCCCGGTGCGCTTCTGAAGCCTTCATCTTTAATTTCTTGGATCAGCTTGGCTTCTTCGCTGACTGGATCGTACTCGTATAGCCTAAACTCCATCTTCCAGGCACCAGGATCAGTGACAAACCAAGCCAACGTTGGGCGAGTTGCCGCAGTTTTCCCAACAAGCTGACTTGGCGCAAGTAAGATCAGTGCTGGCAAGTCTGACGTTGCTGCTGTAGTCGTTCCACACCCTCTAGAACCTCCGGATCTGTTGTTCGTATTCGGCGGGGGATCGTCAACTAAGTTACTGCCAGCCCAGCCTGCTGAGGGTATCCATAGCAACCCACTCAAAATTGCACCTAAGACAATGTTGATACCTAATAACTGTTTCATAAACCGCAATACTTGAGGTATCCTAACAGGACTTACGCAACGACACCATAGATAGTGGTCATGGTGCGTTAGCTTTCGCATAACACACCCTACTAATAGATGCTGTGCGTAATTTATACTAATCAATTCACGCCTTGTCACCTTCATAAGTCACGCCAATATTTTAAACTCTGATTCAATAGCTTTTGATAACTAATCACACAAAATTTAATTTTTTGTGCCCGGAAATTTCTGGAAAACTCTCTTGAAAATAGGTCATGCCGAGTCAGGGGTAAAGATTTTTATTTTTTTGTTCAATTAGCAAATAAATCAGTTGGATATATCATGTCGATATAGCCTAATGGTTAAAGAACTACCCAATAAAAAATTATCATATGTATGATTCAATTACCTCATCTAAACCAAGATAGCCAAAACCAGGTTCTGAATACAGGCCAGGTCAAAAGACAGATTGTTCCCTGCGGGGAATTAGGTAACCGTTGAAACCTGCCCCTGAGTTGTCGAGCAAGCTCTTGAGCCTGGGTTGTGCCTCGGCCTCTTCCTAGAAACTCCAACTGCGAGCTGATACCAACACCGTTATCAAGAATTTGGAGACTGTACCAGCCTTTCTCTTGAGTACAGACGATATCTAGATAGGTGGCTCCTACCGCATGTTTGCCGACATTGCACAGAGCTTCTTGCAAAAACAAACACAGGCTCCGCTTTTGATCTGTACTTAACCGACACTTTCCTAGAGGTTGGAAATGTGGGCGGATATAAGTCCTGATGGTAGTAAAGCATTGAAACTTTCTATTGAGGGTAAGCTCATAAACCTGATAGAGCAGCTCGTCAAGAGGAGTCTCTAAATCTAGACATAGATTCCCTTCCAAATAGAGGCGATTGCGCTGCTCCAGCATTTCCTGCCTCATGGAATTATAGACATCCCGAAGGTCTTGGTTAACCTTTTGTAGTTGCGATCGCAATGGCTGGGTTGGGATATCTTCCTCGCCTATCGTCCTCAAGACTACAGCCAGATCTTGTAGAGGTCCGTTGTGGATGGCTTCAAACATGCGCTCCAGAGTTTGACTGCGCTGATCCAGCAGAGACTTCAAATCCCGATCAACAAAAGCTGTGGTTAGTCCTGCCCCACAAAGCGCTAATAAAGTTGGCACGCAGGGCACCCACCAACTTATTAACAAGGACCCATAAGAAATTACGGTAAGTCCGATACTGGCAACCCCAATACTTAAGAGCGTCTTCCAGGGGGATTGGAAATTTAGACCTAATCCAATTCCCAATAAACCCCAAGATACAATCCACACATACTCCCAACCATCCGGCCAAGCTCTCAAGTTAGGTCGTCTATCCAGGACTGTACTGATAATCTGGCTGGTGACATGAGCTTGTACTTCCGTACCGTAAATAAGCTGGTTAGAGGAATCGCTACCGTTGGAGGCAAAGGTAAATAAGGTGTGTTTGACCGCAGAAGTAATAAAACTCTCTCCAATACTAGCTGCCGTCATCCCAATAATGACGATACGATCCTCAATCCAACTGGGATTAACCTTGCCATTAATAACATCGGTGAGAGATATGGTTCGGAAAGGCTGCTGATGAGCGCGAAAATTGATCAGGATCTGATTGCCATTGGCATCTGCTCTCACGTATCCACCAAAATTGCGGCGAAAGCGAGTTAAACGAGTTGAACCAAATTGGATAGGATCGCGAGCTAGAGAGTCATTTTTCAGGGTGATGCCTTCGGCTTGCAAGTAGAGTTGCGCCAGACGCATCGGCAGAGAGTACTTGAGTTCTGAGTCCCAAGTTCTGCTCTTGAGAATGCTGCGCCGCAGTTTACCGTCGCTGTCAACGATAAAGTCAACAAAGCCAACCCGTTCGGGAGGCAACTCTGGCGGTGGTTGGATATTGAAAGACTCTTGAGAATTTAAGGTTTTCTCAATGCCGACTAGGTTTGGGCTCTTGCTCAAAACCTCCCCCAATTCAGCACGTCCGGGAGTACCTGTCAAATCTTTAAACAAATTGAGACCAATAACTCTGGGGTGGTAAGCCTGTAGCTTCAACAGTGCGGTTGCCAGCTCCCGATCTGGAACTGGATAGCTGCTTATAGTCTTGATGTCATTCTCATCAATGCCAACAATCACTACCCGCGTATCCATTGCTTCCGCAGGTCTCAGGCGCATAAAATGGTCAAACGCCATCAACTCTTGAAATTGCAGGAACCCGCTCAGGCGAGCAACGAGTACAAGCCCAATAATGGCAATTCCTGGCAGAACCACCTCCCGCCAACTCTTGGTCTGTTGCTCGATCCTTTCCCAGAGTTCGGCAATCACAGCGTTTTCAGGCGCAGCTAAGCAATAAGTTATCTCTATCAGTTTATCTCTACATCCTTGACATCCTCACTACCCTTCAAGGGTGGTGATTCCCTACTTTACCAATTACCAATTACCAAT
>DNXU01000122.1:11941-13255 GCA_003505715.1 Cyanobacteria bacterium UBA8803
AATTACCAATTACCAATTACCTGTTCCCTATTGTCAAGGCAGCAATCCTAATTTTCTAGCTTCTAGCTCAATTTGAATGCGCAAATCTTTATCCGGTTCTTCATGAATCCCCAAAGCATCTTGAATCCTGATCCAGTAGTTCCGCACGGTGCGATCGCTAATATTCATACGTTTAGCGATCGCTTTATCCGTCAAACCTTCGCGGAACTTAAGATTTAGCACTTCTATCCACTTGCGGTCAAACTCCGGACGAGACCTCACCTCTGGCGGTAAATAGATGGCTCCCCGCAAGGCAAAGTCCACTAGCCTTAACATTTCACTGATGGGCAAAGATTTATCCATTGCGGCAAAGCCACCTTCATAAGTATCAATTATTGACTGAAGCCGCATTAATGGCATCGTATCACTACTAACCACCAGAATATTGGGAGCTAAAGTGCTCTCCATCAAGATTTTCAAAAATTGAATCCCGACCTCTGGATTAGCAACCGAACCGGGCTTTTTCGGTATACTTAAATCTATTATCACCAAGCTAGGATGGTGTCGTTTTACTTGTTCCTGAGCGCTGCTTAAGTCTTTAGCTGTAAATATTTCAGCAGTTGGATATTTCCTTTGTAGGGCTGGGATCGTGCCCTCTAAAATAGCTTCGTGGTCATCAACGGCTAGGAATTTTGGCTTGACTTGCTCTAACAGACGCTGATTCATAAGTCTTCTTCAGGAAGAGGGATGGTCAACCTTTTGGCTCGCGAGACTCTTGCAAGATACAACCATCCATCACACTAGACTGTAATTTTAGGAAAGCTTTTAGATCTTCCGAGTCATATTTGGTTCTGAGCAACCGCCGCAGTTGCTCTTCTGCTTCAACACTTAAGCAGCCATTTGTTAGAGCTTGTTGAACAATGTTACGAATGAGAGCCATAATCATAACCCAGGGAAAAAGCGACAGGAGCGTTAGGGTTGCTGGGTGTTTGGGAAGGAATTTGCAGCGATCGCCTCACACTTTCTGCTAGTATTTGCTTCCCCCCAACTGAGTGCTTTATAGCAAATTACGCTTTTATAAGTGTTTTGGCATTGCATCCTTTTAATTTCTTGAGAGAATTACTTCAATATAACTGAGACAGCCAGGAAAAGCAGCGTTATTTTGGGAAACGGATTTCCAATTTCGGAAAGTGGCAGCCGATGTGGCAAGTAGCCCTCATGAACTGCATACACCAGAACAAATGAAAATCTTCCTCACCCCCTAGGGCGGATTTATTGTCGATCGAGAAAATTTGGGGAGCTGAGGGAGTGAGGCGATGAGGGGGTGAGGGGGAG
>DNXU01000018.1:0-13762 GCA_003505715.1 Cyanobacteria bacterium UBA8803
TGGGGGGTCGGGGGGGCACAATGTGTAAGTCCTATAGTAACCACTCTTATTGGTTACTACGAACCTTTTTATACCCGGTTTGATACTTTTACAAGAAGACTATTAGAGCAGGAGGTCAACTTGGTTCAGACTTAAGGCGGTAATCGGCATCTAACCAACAGTAGGGTAGGTTCTCACCAGACGGGAAAATTAAATTCTCTTTTTGAAAAGAAGCAGGGTCTTGTTCTTCTTGACCATCCTGAATTTTTCCAGAGACCGTGTTTTTTGTAGGACTCAGCAAGTCTTCCAGCTCGAGAATTTTTACTAAACTGCCAGATTCTTTGTCTTTGAGCAACATAATAGTTTTTTCTCCTGTACCTTCTCACAGTTAAACCTACTCAATTTTCGGTTTCTGATTTATCCTCCAAAAGAAATATCAGAGCTAGTGCAGAGTTAAAATCCGCCTCTGCTAAACTCAGCCTATGGTTGAGAGGGATGGGTTACAAAACTTTACATTGTCTGGGATATAGCGCCGGGATACGATTTGTCCTACGGTTACGGGTTTGTCAATGCGGATGCTGCTGTCCGACGGGCGATCGCTCTGGGATAGTCTCTATTTGAGAGTGCGTTTAGGACTTGCCCCCCTAACCCCCCAACCTTGGGGGGAACAAAAGTTATACCAAGTCGTGGAGACGTTCCGGTGGAACGTCTCTACAACGATTATGTGCCCTGCTGAAAAAGGGGTATCATATCATGTCCGGTAGCATTGGACTTGTATAAATAGGTTGGTAGTAACCATTAAGGATGCCACCGGACACGATAGAACGTAAAATCTAGGTTTGTGCTTCTAGTGCGATCGCTCTTTCCAGAGAATATATCTTTAATTCAGCCTAAGTCTTGCTTATGGAGATTTTTCTAACCCTCAGTGTTGTCGTCATCGCTCTTGTCTGCTTCATTGCGGAATGGATGCCAGTAGATATCACGGCGTTCGCGGTAGCGATCGTGCTGATATTGTTAAAATTAGTCACTCCCGAAGAGGGCATAGCAGGGTTTAGTAACTCGGCTACCATTACCGTAATGGCAATGTTCGTCCTCAGTGCTGGCATTGCTCGCACAGGGGCAATTCAAGTGGTGAGCGACTTATTGAACAAGTGGGGCGGAAAAAAGCCCAGTAGCCAGATTTTCGTGTTGGGGGCGATCGTTGGTCCAATTACGGCCTTTATTAATAATACTGCTGTGGTCGCTGTGTTTTTACCCATTGTGGAAGATTGGTGCAGGCGACAGCGGATTTCCCCCTCTAAATTGCTGATGCCTTTATCCTTTGTCACAATTTTGGGTGGCATGATTACCTTAATTGGCACCTCGACCAATATTTTGGCGAGTGGTTTGTCAGAAAAGTTGGGGTATAAACAGTTCAGTTTGTTCCAATTTACAGCCTTGGGGTTGATCACGTTTGCCATAGGCTTAGTTTATCTAGCTATAGCTGGACCCCATCTCTTGCCAGAGCGCAAAGCAGCAGACACTAATGTGTTGAGTGAAGACTACGGACTTACAGATTATGTGAGCGAGATTGTCATTACCCCCGGTTCTAGCTTAGTAGGACAAACCCTGCGTGGCAGTCAAATCCAGCGCAAGTTTGACATGGACGTACTGGAGTTAATCCGCAACGAGAGCAAATTTCCTCAACCCTTGGCGGATAAAGTATTGCAGGCTGGAGATATTTTAATCGTGCGGGGACGGCGGGATTGTCTGCTCAATATCAAGGATCAACGAGGAATTGAGATTTTACCAGATGTCCAATTTGGGCAGAAATCCTTGGAGCAAAATCTCCGTTCTGGAGAAGAAGCTATTGCCGAAGTGTTGATTCTCTCGAATGCTAACTTGCTCGGCTCTACCCTGAAAGACTTGCGTTTTCGGCAACGCTACAACGCTACTGTATTGGCAATGCGGCGGGGAGAGGAACTGGTGCGGGAAAGGCTAGGTAAAGTGCCATTGCGTTTTGGTGATTTGTTATTGGTACAAGGACCTAAGGAAAGTTTTTTAGGACTGCAAACCAGTCAGGATTTGTTAGTGATTGAGCAGCGAGATGTGGAGACGCTGCGGCGAGAAAAAGCGGGGATTGCTGTAGCAATTGGTTTAGGAGTAGTATTAGTGGCGGCTTTTAACTGGCTGCCAATTCTGGTTACAGCTCTGGTCGGTGTATTGTTGATGATTCTCACGGGTTGTCTGAAACCTGGCGAACTGTATGAATCTGTGCGTTGGGATATTATCTTCCTGTTAGCTGGGTTGATTCCTCTAGGCACGGCTATGGATAAATCCGGTACTACCGAATGGCTGGCCAAAAGTCTGGTCGCCCTAGGAGGGGATCTTTCGGGTTACTGGATCTTAACCTTCTTCTTCGTCATCACTTCTCTACTGACGGAGATTCTTTCTAATAATGCTTCTGTAGTTTTGATATTACCAGTAGCTGTCGAAGTCGCCGAAAAATTACACCTGAATCCTTATGCATTTATGTTTGCGGTGACCTTCGCAGCCTCCAACAGCTTCATGACCCCCATCGGCTATCAAACCAACACGATGGTTTACGGCCCCGGTGGCTATAAGTTCCTAGATTTTTTCCGTCTGGGCGCTCCGCTGAACTTGTTAATGGCGATCGTTACTCCCCTGTTAATCGTTTGGCTATACGGTTTGAGTTGAAAGCATGGCAGGTAATAATCAAACTACCTCTTTAAAATCCCATCGCCAACTCAATCGAGAGACTTATATTCTCAGCAGACTACTCTTTGTTTTTTTGATACTGGCGATCGCCTCTAGTTTTTTTGTAATCGTCAATGCTGGGCAGCGGGGAGTTTTGATGCAGTTTGGCCAAGTCCAACCCCAGGTATTAGGGGAAGGAATTCATTTCATTCTCCCCCTAGTCAATACCGTGCAACAGATCAGCGTTCGAGTACAAAAGCAGGAAATCTCGACGGAAGCTTCCTCTAAGGATCTCCAGGATGTTTTCACCGATGTTGCTCTCAACTGGCATATTATCCCAGAGGAAGCCAATGCCATTTTTCAACAAATTGGAGATCGACAACAAGTTATTGAACGCATTATCAATCCCGCTGTTGAAGAAGTGCTAAAAGCCGTAATGGCTCAGTATACTGCTGAAGAAATCATTACCAAGAGAGGAGCCCTCAAAACAGGAGTAGATAATCTCTTGACCGATCGCCTAAGCACTTATCACATTACCGTAGATGACATTTCTCTCGTACATATCCACTTTTCTCAACGCTTTAACGATGCAGTAGAAGCAAAACAAGTTGCAGAACAAGAAGCAAAACGAGCCGATTTTATTGCAATTAAAGCCATCAAAGAAGCTGAGGCCAAGGTAAATTTAGCTAAAGGAGAAGCTGAAGCACAACGATTGCTGCGGGAAACACTCACCGCCGAAATACTGCAAAAGCAAGCCTTATCTAAATGGGACGGCAAACTTCCTATAATGATGGGGAATGACTGCCTCAATTTATTTGATATGACCCCATTTATACCAACTAAACAATAAGTAAATGGGTGATGGGGCAATGGGTTTACCCTGAGCATAGCCGAAGGGGAATGGGAAGAGTTTTTTTCCGTAGCCTCTGTATTAAAAGTTACCAATGCCCAATCCCCAATTACCAATTACCCATTTAATATCTGTTCAAAAGCAACTGAGATGCGGGTCTGAAAACGCTGCCGATGCTTCAGCTTTAAAAAGGGACGAGCGATCTCCACAGTTTTATCAACACCATCTCTATCATCCTGAATGGAAATTGAACGTAGGGTATCAAGCTGTAGCTCTTTTTGAACCATCAATTCAGAAATCGCAGCTGCACCGACTCCACTTTCAACTACAGCCTTTACCATCTCGCCACTGCTCAAAACTAAAATGCTATTTAGTTGGGTTGGCTGAATGTCCCAATGTTTTAAAGCTTCCTCAAATCGTTGCTGCGTTCCCGAACCAGGTTCTCGCATTACCCAAGCCGTAATTTGCAGTTCTGTTAAGGTAATCTCGGAGCGCTTAAACCAGGGATGAGAACGACCAACTACAATTAGCAAGCGATCGCCTCCTACCACCTCTTCCGCTAGGCAACTTTTCAACCCTGGTTTCACCTCACCTTCGACCAAACCCAGATCGAAGAGTCCCGTTGCCGTCCCTTCACAAATTTCTTCGGTATTGGCAAGAGTACAGTCAACCGCGATGCCGGGATATTGGCGCTTAAACTTACTGATCCTATTAGGTAACCAATAGCTACCAATAGTGAGGCTGGAACCTAGCTTCAACTCACCCCGTTGCAAATTGTTCAATTCCCGTAACCCCCGTTCCGTCAAAACCACTTGATCGAGAATTTTGTGTGCTTCTGTTTGCAGTAACCTCCCCGCTTCAGTTATCTCAATATGGCGACCGATGCGATGGAACAGTTTGACTTTATATTCCTGTTCCAAGCTTTGGATGGCTGCACTGACAGCAGGTTGGGTAATGTAAAGTGCGTCCGCAGCACGGGTAAAGTGCAGGTGTTCTGCCACGGCTAAAAAAATTCGCAGCTGATCGAGCGTCATCCCAGCCATCAGTGAGTCTCCTCATACCAAGTTGCGGTCAAACGTAGTACTGTCTCTTTCCCCCCATCTCTCTATCTCCCCATCGGCGAGGTCTACTATCTTTGAATGCAACTCGGTATCAAAAGGCCGCGTGGGGTTTTCCATAAATTTTCGTTATCCATATAAAAAAAAAGAATATTTGATTCTATCAGGGAGGAGGCCATAAAGTAACAATCAAGCCTTTGGCACCGGGCCCGTCCTAAGGCAGATGCTGCTTTTTTTCAAGTCGAGTGTAGCTCTCGACAGTGAAGGGAGAATTCTGGATGACCTATCAAAGGCAATACCATCAAAGACACCATCAAAGCCTTCATGGCTTGAAGCCAGACTGCCTTTCCTTCGGGGAAGTCCTCGGTCAATCCATTGCAGTGATTGCCCCAATTACCACGCCAGCGGCCAACTTAGGCTTGATCTTTGCAAGCTCCGGAAACGGCACTTGGTTAAGTTTTCTGATCGGTGCGATCGGGCTATTATTTGTCAGTATTAATATCAACCAATTCGCCAGTCGGTCAGCCTCTCCAGGTTCGCTTTACTCCTATATCGCTAAAGGTCTCGGCCCAATGGCAGGCGTTATGTGCGGTTGGAGTTTAGTTTTGGCCTATTTATTTACAGGGATGGCTGTTTTATGTGGCTTTGCCAACTTTGGCTCGGCCTTACTCAGCCATCTGGGCATCCATCCTTCTGTTATTACCATATTAGCGATCGGTGCTGGTCTAGCTTGGTATGCTGCCTATAAAGATATTGAGCTATCTGCCAAAACCCTCCTGCTACTGGAAGGACTATCAATTGGGTTAATCCTGATCTTGGGGATTATTATTTGGGCGAATCAGGGTTTTGCCATTGATACAGCCCAATTTACCCTGCAAGGAGCAACCCCGGGCGGCGTAGCGATGGGACTAGTCTTAGTCGTGTTCGGCTTTTCTGGCTTTGAAAGTGCCACATCTTTAGGTGATGAAGCCAAAGACCCCTTGAAAACCATTCCCAAATCAGTGATTGGTAGCACCATCCTATCCGGACTCTTCTTCATAGTGATGGCCTATATTGAAGTGCTGGGTTTTAGTGGCTCTTCTGCTTCCCTTGCTGAAAATGAAGCACCTCTGGCTTTTCTAGCGCAAAAAGCAGGAGTGGGTTTTTTGGGAGAACTCATTAGTATCTGCGCCTTGTTTAGTTTCTTTGCTTGCGTCCTCGGTAGTATCAATCCGGCGGCTAGGGTTTTCTTCATGATGGCGCGTCACGGTCTGTTTCACTCCTCTTTGGGTGAGGCTCACTCTGCCAACCAAACTCCCCACATTGCCGTCACCATGTCAGCACTGGTTATGTTTCTCGTACCAGCTTCGATGTCCTTGTTCCACATCAATCTGTTTGAGAGTATGGCCTACCTGGGAACCATTTGTACCTACGGCTTTTTGATGGTGTACATCCTGATTTCGATCGCGGCACCTGTTTACCTCCATAAAATTGGCAAACTGCATCCTTTAGATGTTGTCTTCTCGGTTTTGGGGGTTGGGTTTATGATGATTCCCGTTTTGGGAAGTGTCGGAATTCCCGGTAGCCCTATTTTCCCGGTGCCAGAACCTCCTTACGATGCCTTTCCCTATTTGTTCTTACTTTACTTAGTGACAGGTTGTGGCTGGTTTATCATGCAAAGGCTCCGTTCTCCAGAAATTGTGGTGTCAATGGAGCGAGGAATTGACGAGATTCATGCCAGGTTTGCAACTCCTAACCCAGTGGTAGTTCCTTCAGCAGTTGCGGAGCAGCTACCGCGCTCAATGCCAGTTCAACGCCAGTCTGAAAATTAAGGACACCTCATGAGCGAATTAGTTACTGCAATTCCTACCGGAGTAACAGCCTTCAGTGCCACCAATCTTGATGATATTGTCATCCTGCTCCTGTTTTTCTCCCAAGTCAATGCGGCGTTCCGGCATCGGCATATCGTTATCGGTCAGTACCTTGGCTTCACGGCATTGGTAGTTGCTAGCCTTCCTAGTTTCTTTGGCAGCTTCATCCTACCGCGACCCTGGATTGGAGTACTCGGCGTCATTCCCATTGTCATCGGTCTAGGTCGCTTGCTGCATGGAGAAACAGATGATTCAGATACTGAGGCAGAACCTCAACCCTATGAGAACTCGACCTTTAGCAATTTTCTGTCTCCCCAAACTTACAGTGTGGCAGCCGTAACCTTTGCTAATGGCGGTGACAATATCGGCATCTACGTGCCGTTGTTTGCCAGCACCACTTGGGAAAGCCTTCTGATCATTCTCACTACCTTCTTCCTACTCGTGGGAGTTTGGTGCTATGCCGCCTACCAGTTAACCCGTACTACAGCGATCGCTCATGCCTTGACTCGCTATGGCAATTATCTCGTACCCTTTGTCTTGATTGGTTTGGGTCTGTTGATTCTGGTGGACAGCCACACCCTGGAAAATCGCGGGTTAATGGTCATCACCCTCTTAGCAAGCGGTTTGTGTTTGCTGAGTCTTTTCAAAACTAATGGGCGATCGCTCCAAGTAGAGAAAAATTGAAGGAGGATGGAACTAATGTCGAACAGGTAAAAACAGCATCATGAGTGGGTTGGCACAAGCAATAATTGCCGGAATCGTATCCTTTAGCGCCACCAACATCGATGACATCGCGATCTTGATGCTCTTCTTCGCCCAGATCAACTCTACTTTTCGTCCCCAGGATATCGTTATCGGTCAGTACCTTGGTTTTACTGCCTTACTTCTCGCCAGTCTGCCGGGTTTCTTTGGTGGCTTAATCGTGCCGAAAACCTGGATTGGTTTACTAGGACTGGTTCCCATCGCGATCGGGATTAGCCATTTAGTCAATCGGGAAAACAATGAAACGGATGTCCAAACTGTCTCTGAGGAATTGAACCCTTCAAGAACTAATCCACCTATGGTATCAGGACTAGCTAGTTTTCTTACTCCCCAAACCTATAGCGTTGCCGCAGTCACCTTTGCCAATGGTGGCGACAATATTGGCATCTACGTGCCGTTGTTTGCGAGTAGTGACTTGGCTAGTTTGATAGTCATTATTACGGTCTTCTTTTTACTGGTAGGAGTTTGGTGCTATGTGGCTTACCAATTAACCCGCCATCCTGCTGTTGCTAGGGTTTTAACTCGTTACAGCCATGCGATCGTCCCTTTTGTCTTGATTAGTTTGGGACTTTTCATTCTGATTGAAAGCGGTAGTTATCGGCTCATTACACTATTTACTTCCCACTAAAATTTTAACTCTTAGCCTTATCTAAACAGTGAAGGTTTAGATTAAAGGCATCCTCACAATTACTAAAAGGAGAAAAATCATGAAACTCTTCAAGATTGCTCTAGTAGTCTTGGTTCTGCTCGTAAATTTAATAGTAGCTCAACCATCCTGGGCAGATAAAGCTAAGCCTAAATTTACTAGTAATCCTGACTATATAGAGATAACCCAAGCTCTAGATAAGCTTTTATTGGCAGATCAGAGCCAAGAGCCAATGGAGGGATATGCAACAGATGAAATCCAGCAGCAAATTGCCAATTTAGAGTTTCAAAAGTATACCTTAGAGACAGGAATAGATTGGGGACAGTGCCGCAATGAGACGGGACAGACCCTAGCTGTTTATGGCCCCAACCGCAAAAAATCTGGTTCCTCCTACGAGAATGCTATCTATTTCCTCGCCGATGGCCAGACTACTAAAAATAAATGGGACTGTGAGGGAGTTTATTTGCCCAGTGATGCTAAAACTACGCATGAACAAGGACAAGACTTAACAGGGGCTGTAGCTGTAAAAATTGTTGATGGCACCCAGTTAGTAGTTACCAGAAACCCCGAAACCAATACCATTGAATTCAATGTTCCTCCGGCTAAAGTTATCAAAGCCGGTGAAGTTAACTGGTTTATTCCCGATGTACCCCAAGCATCTATAGCCAGCAAAGTTACCAACGCACCAACCATTGAGGCTGAAGAAGATTAAAAGCGTAGGGACACGGGTTGCATCGTGTCCCTACCAAATCGATTAACTCGGCGATTTAATTTGTAAACCTGAACTGAAGAATGAGGGTGTTATCAATGCAGTTACTGTTCAAACCCATGAATGTAGAGGAAAAAGTAAATGAAGCAACGCCAAAACGACGGAATTCTTCACGGGTGCGGGATCACTTAGCCAACGAACGCACCTACCTGGCATGGATGCGGACAGCGATCGCACTTATGGGGTTTGGCGTTCTCATTGTGCGCCTTCGTCTACTCCAACCGCCCCTTTTACCCCATCCCGGCAATGGCTGGAAGTTAGGTTTAATCTTCTCATTAGTGGGTTTGTTAACAGTAGGGCTTTCGACCCAACATTACTTCGCTGTCCGTCACGATATTGATGAGGATAGCTATGAACCACCAGACCGCTGGGTGATGCTCTTTAGCCTAGCTGTAACAGTCCTGGGAGCTGGCGTTATTTATTATGTTTTTACAGTTCCTTTAAACCCATTAAATAGCTTTGTCTTCGAGTAACTATTAGTAGGATGTGTTAGGGCAGCATAACGGACTATTACTATTAGTAGGGTGCGTTAAGCTGCGCTAATTGACCATTGCTATGATATGTAGTGTAGTGATAAGAGTTGGGTCTTGTCACCTCGACCCAACCTACAAATTACCTGAATTATCCTTAGAACTTCAGATTCACGGTGGGGAAGAGAGAGCCAAGACTAAAAGAAGTTTCATTAGAAAAAAGGATGGGGGCGTCGATCAGCTTAAGCTGTACCAAAGCCAATATAAAAAGAGTATACGCCGTTGAAGATACTACACCCATTAATAACTCTTTTTTCAGGTTGCGCTCTTTGGCCTGTCCTTGAAAAACATCCATAACCCCGGCTTGCATCAAGAGCATTCCCGCAATATTAGAAAGCCAATACCCTGCAATAGAGCAGGGTAGAAGCAAATCCGGAGAAATCCAACTGCAAACATATCCAAACAAATAAGCAATTGGTAGGTTGAAGACCAGGTCATTCCACCAGCAGAGCGGCGACAGTAAATACCCAATGACGAAAAGGAATCCGCCTGTGAGTTTTTTCAACAGGGCTGGTCTGGCATCTTGTTGAGCAGCCTGTTCTACGTGACTTTGGGTCTCTGCTTCGGCTTGGCTCAAAGCCTTATAGCCTTCTTGGCGGTTTTCCATGTTAATGCCTTAATCCCGATAGATTAACCGTAGTTTAACATGGTTAGGGGAAAATTTCATAATTATTTTCGATTCCCGATTTTCCTAAGTCCTTTCATTCCGCTATTTCATTCCCCCTAAAATTCTCACCTTCTTAACTTCTCACCAAAAATGTGATATATTTTACTGAAATTTAATATTGGACTTTGGACAAAATAGAATCTATTCGTGACGAAATCTCGCGCAGAAAAACTCAAAAATTAGTCAGCATTTTGTAATAAGTTTGCTACTCGTTCCTTAATTTCATCTCGAACACGTTGGAAGGTTGTAATCGCTTGACCATCGGGGTCGTCTAGTTGCCAATCTTCAAACACTTCTCGCGAAACCCAAGCATCTGGCAAGTGAACCCCACAACCGCATAGGGAAATTACGGTATCGTAGTCTTCAGGATGGAAATCATGGAGAGCTTTAGAGCTTTGGCCAGTAATATCTATGCCAATTTCTGACATCACTTGAACGGCTGTAGGATGGACTTGAGAGGCTTCTAATCCCGAACTAGTGACGGCAATTTTTCCTGCGCCTAAGGTGCGAGCAAATCCTTCAGCCATTTGGGAACGGCAGGAGTTCTTTTTGCAAACAAACATGATGCGTTTCATGGCGTTTATATTCTGTATAAGTTGATACTACTTACTATAGATGACTATTTCTCCACCTCAGTCTGGATACACTTTACCTGTATTTGCAACTGCTGCTGCAATAGCTGCTCTCCATTGGTTACGTCAACCACAACCCTTAGATACCGTATCAGTTGACTTAATTAACCCCCCAGAAACGGCTCAAATTCCTATTGAACAAGTGGCAGGAATTGGTGAGGGCATGGCACTAGCTATCACTCGCAGCGATCCTGGGGATAACCTCGACCTCACCCGCAATACCCCCATTTGGGCAGTCGTGGCTTGGGGAGGATCGAAGCAAACTGAACAAGTGCAGTTACTTGGCGGTGAGGGAGTAGGGCGACAGGTGAATGCGGGTGGACAGGCGGCAATCTATGCTTACGCTCGGCAATTATTGCAAGAAAACCTAAGCCGTCTGCTGAAACCAGCAGAAAAAATTCAAGTAACGATTATCCTGCCCTGCGGGCGTCAACTAGCAGAACGTACCTCTAATGCTGCCTTCGGCGTCATAGAAGGACTCTCCTTACTAGGTACGACTGGCATTTCCCAGCCCTTAAGTACTCACGAGCAACTGGAAGCCTACCAAGAGGAACTCCAACAAAAAGCCAGCAAATTATTAAAAGATAGTAAAACTAGCCCTCCCTCGCCAGCTCTAGTTTTTTGCGTCGGGGAAAACAGTTTAGATTTGGCGCGACAGATGGGTATTAATCCAGACCAAATGATAAAGACGGCCAATTGGTTAGGCCCGCTCTTAGTAACAGCAGGATGCCAGCAGGTTCCGGCAATTCTGTTGTTTGGCTACCACGGCAAACTCATCAAACTCGCAGGCGGCATTTTTCACACTCACCACTATCTAGCTGACGGACGGCTGGAAATTCTCACAGCTCACTGCGCTCAACTAGGATTACCAACCCCAGTATTACAAGCAGTTTTTACCAGTGCAACCGCAGAAGCGGCACTGCACTATCTCCGTCAATTGGATGCAACGGAGGGGAGTAACTGGGTGGCACGAGTTTACAGCGCGATCGCCTCTACCATTGACCAACGCTGCCAAGACTATATCCGCAAGCACTCCCAGCAAGAGGTGGCAGTGGGTTCGGTTTTGTTAGACCGCGATCGCCAAATTATCATCACCAGCCCAAAAGGTGCCGCGTTACTTTCGCAATTATGCTAACTTGGTAGGAATATCCATAATCGCAATAAAGAAAAAGCTATTTGTACCGAATGTGGATATGGGAATGATGGAGATCCTATTGGAAAGCGGTACACCCCGCCTCGCTTTCCTCCCCCGTTAAACCTGATGGCGATCGCGGGGGTTCGGTGCGGGGAACAGAAATCACGGACGCATCGGTGAACCTACAGACAGGACAAACACTTCACAGTGTAGAGACATTACCTACAACCGCTCTACAAGACAAATTACATCGCCAGATGATCGTTATTCTCGACTTTGGCTCTCAATACTCGGAGTTGATTGCGCGTCGCATCCGCGAGACTCAAGTTTATTCTGAGGTTATTTCCTATCGGACTACTGCCCAACAGCTACAGCAGCTCAATCCGAAAGGAATCATCCTTTCCGGCGGCCCGAATTCCGTCTATGACAGCGGTGCTCCCCATGGCGATCCAGAGATTTGGCATCTAGGCATACCCGTGTTAGGGGTTTGCTATGGAATGCAGTTAATGGTGCAGCAGCTGGGCGGAGCAGTAAAGCGAGCCGAACGAGCTGAGTATGGTAAAGCGGCGCTATTCATTGACGATCCCACCGACTTGCTGACCAATGTGGAAGAAGGCTCAACCATGTGGATGAGCCATGCTGACTCATGTCAGACATTACCCGATGGGTTTGAAGTTCTGGCTCATACCGAGAATACTCCTTGTGCCGCGATCGCTCACCATGACAAAAAGTTATACGGCGTGCAGTTCCATCCGGAAGTAGTGCATTCCAGTGGGGGCATGGCGATGATCCGCAACTTCGTTTACCACATTTGCGAGTGCGAACCTACCTGGACAACAGCTGCTTTCGTAGAGGAAGCAATTCGGGAAATTCGCGCCAAGGTTGGGGACAAACGGGTGCTGCTAGCGCTCTCAGGTGGGGTTGATTCCTCTACGTTGGCCTTCTTACTCTATAAGGCCATTGGCGAGCAACTGACTTGCATGTTCATCGATCAAGGCTTCATGCGCAAAGGGGAGCCAGAACGCCTGTTAAAGCTGTTTCAAGAGCAATTCCACATTCCTGTGGAATATGTCAACGCTCGCGATCGCTTCTTAAACCAAATCAAGGGAATAACTGACCCCGAAGAAAAGCGCCGTCGCATCGGTCATGAATTCATTCATGTTTTTGAGGAAGAGTCGAAACGTCTTGGCCCGTTTGATTATCTAGCCCAAGGTACTCTCTATCCTGACGTGATCGAGTCGGCTGATACCAACGTCGATCCCCAAACGGGTGAACGAGTGGCGGTGAAAATCAAAAGCCATCACAATGTCGGTGGTTTGCCGAAGGACTTACGTTTCAAACTGATTGAGCCATTGCGCAAACTCTTTAAAGATGAAGTCCGCAAAGTCGGGCGTTCCATTGGCTTACCCGAAGAAATTGTCCAGCGCCATCCCTTCCCAGGTCCCGGATTAGCCATTCGGATTTTAGGAGAAATAACCGCCGAACGCTTGGAAATTTTACGCGACGCAGACTTAATTGTGCGACAAGAAATTAACCGCCAAGGAATGTATAGCGAGTTATGGCAGGCATTTGCCGTCTTGCTACCCATCCGCAGCGTCGGCGTGATGGGCGACGNNTTTAAAGATGAAGTCCGCAAAGTGGGCCGCTCGATCGGTTTGCCAGAGGAAATTGTCCAGCGACATCCTTTCCCAGGGCCGGGACTGGCGATTAGAATTATCGGTGAAGTGACCGCAGAACGGTTGAATATTTTGCGAGATGCCGATCTAATCGTCCGCCAGGAAATTAATCGGAACGATATCTACAACGATTTTTGGCAAGCATTTGCCGTATTGCTGCCAGTGCGGAGTGTCGGGGTTATGGGCGACCAGCGCACCTATGCTTACCCAATTGTCCTACGCTTTATTAGCAGTGAGGATGGGATGACTGCTGACTGGTCCCGTGTTCCTTACGACTTGTTAGAAACAATTTCTAACCGCATTGTCAACGAAGTTAAGGGAGTCAACCGGGTAGTTTACGACATCACATCCAAACCACCTGGAACTATCGAGTGGGAATAGTATCCTGCTCATTCTGAGGAGAGCAAAGTATGGCGGAAAAGACTGACAGGATTTGGTAAAGCAACTTGAATCTAAGGATATAACCCATAATAAAATCTGTCGCAGGATGGGTTTCGACTTCGCTCAACCC
>DNXU01000018.1:13810-17638 GCA_003505715.1 Cyanobacteria bacterium UBA8803
ACCCTAGGTTTTGACTTAAGACAAGTAGAGGAAACAATAAATGGCATATTACTGGTTTAAAGCTTTTCACCTCATCGGCGTTGTGGTTTGGTTTGCCGGGTTGTTCTACCTGGTGCGGCTTTTCGTCTATCACGCGGAAGCTGCACAGGAGCCGGAACCTGCCCAAACGATTCTCAAAAATCAATATCAAATAATGGAAAAGCGCCTTTATCACATCATTACCATGCCAGGAATGGTGGTGACTGTAGCGATGGCAATTGGTTTGCTGGTGACTGAACCGGAGGTATTAAAAGACGGTTGGATGCACATCAAGTTGGCTTTCGTGGTAGCTTTGCTGGCTTATCATTTTTACTGCGGTCGCCTCATGCGGAAGCTAGCAGCAGGGGAGTGTAACTGGAGCGGTCAGCATTTCCGGGCGCTTAACGAAGCACCCACAGTATTGCTAGTAGCGATTGTCTTGCTAGCCGTGTTTAAGAATAGTTTGCCGACGGATATTACAGCTTGGGGAATTTTTGCCCTGATTATTGCCATGGCCGCTTCGATTCAACTCTATGCGAAAAAACGCAAGCGGGACAAAGAGCGGCTTCTGGCAGAGGCAGCTCAAGCCAAGTCTCAAAAGGATGACCAGATGAGCGGACAGCTATCCGTCTAAGCAGATCGACCCAAGAAATGCACTCCTCATGCTGCTAATGGCTAATGGCTAAATGGCAATTAGCTATTAAAGATTAGGCATTAGCAGCATATTTTTTAATAAAAACCTCACTAAACATGATATAATCCCTTCTTCATCTCATAGAGAAGTATCCTTCGGGAGTATTTCTAGGTTAAGAATAGCGATCGCAACAGTTATCCTTTCTTTAATCTTGTGGAAAACTCCCAATATTCTGTGGAAAAGTGCCAAGGTATGTGGAAAACTCAGCTTAGCTGAACTCCTAAACTTCTGCATTCTTCTAGTTCATCCCTCATCCCTCATCCTTGAATCAGTTTGGTTCTCAAAGCTAACCTGATCGGACTCATAAGCGGGTGGCTCAATGTGGATCAAAACTCGCACGGGACTAAAGTTTTCTTCTAAGCGAGCTTCAACATCTTCAGTGATTTTGTGCGCGGTTTCTACATCCGGAGCATCTACAATCATGTGCATTTCAATGAAGGTTTGACGCCCTAAAACACCGCGAGACGCTATGTTGTGACAGTTAAGGACGCCGGGAACTTGCATGGCGATCGCCTGAATTGCTTCTGGAGCGATCGCCATACGATCGACCAACCAGGGCAAATTCTCCTTCAATACTTTCCAGCCACTGTGAAAGACTAATAGGGCAACGGGGAACGCCAAAATAACATCAAGCCACTGGAGTTTGGGCAGATGTAACAATTGTCCCTGCCAAATCCCAATTAACCCACCCAGAACCGTAACTGTCACCCAAACATCACTCATGGTGTGATAGGCATCCGCAATCAAAATTGGACTGCCTACCCGCTTGCCCACACTGCGTTCATAGAAGGTCACGAAAATATTAACCCCCAGTACAATTAACAGCAACCAGAGTTCTGGAGCCGAGATGCGCACAGGAGTAATACCACCAAAAATCCGTTCGATCGCTCCCCTGATAATTTCAAAACAAGCGATACCTAAAAAGGCTGCAATCCCTAACGCACCCACAGCTTCAAATTTTTGATGCCCGTAGGGATGATCGCGATCGGGGTGGGGAGAAGAAAACCGATTGGCAATCAAACCCAAAACATTATTAGCACTATCCGTAACACTGTGCAGGGCATCTGCTTGCAAGCTGAGAGACCCCGTCCACATTCCTACGACTGCTTTCAAGGCCATCACGAAGAGATTCAGCAGCAAGGTAATCACTAAGACCTTGCGCACTACAGCGCGGTTGTCTACGGTAACTGACATACCCCGATTGACAATTTACCTTCCTAGCATCTAGTTTAGCCTTCAAATGTCGAACCCCTTATGAGTTCATGATTTTAGCTCTCTTTATCTCCTCAATTTGCACTCACCTGTTGAGATTATTTTTCACCTCACGCGCTGAGTTACCCAATTTTTTGGTAGATTTTTCCAGTAACACAATTACATTTTCTCGCATTAGTATTCTACCATTAAGATTTATTGCTTATGGCTCCTTCTCAACTCACCCTCAACCTGGCTCAAGGGTCTGTATCCTTTAAATTCGCTCCTGAGGCAGCTAAAAATTTACAAACCAGCCTCTCCCAATTGATGCAGAGCTTAAAAGTGGCAACCCAAGCCGCCAGCGGTGGGGGGAAACCCCAGCCCCAAAAACCCATGGAATATCAATTTACTGGAGATGTGTTTCTGGAAGTCTTCTGCAATCCCAACATCTATCCGAGTCCCTTTGCGGCCAAAGTCCTGATTACTGTGCGGGATGAGCGCATCCGCTTGAGTACGGAAGCTGAACTGACTCGCTTAATTGAGGATGTCAATCAGTATCTGGAGCAAGTGGGTTAAGATATGTGGATTTCTTGGCCAGCAGCCAGTTGGTTTTTCCTCTGGCTACGGAGAGGTGACCAATCTAAGGAGTTTTTATGTAGGATTGTATTGATAGATTAAGCATGATCACTCGCCCCTCATAATGAAGGGATCAACATTGCTCTCCTCCTTTTCCCAGAGTCTCTCTTCTTAATTATGAACTCTAACAATCTCCTGGAATTCCTACAAACTGGCTTTCGGGTCTCCTTAGGGGCAACCACGTCACTCATTGAAATTCTGCAAGACCCTCAACAGCGTCAAGAAAACCTTTCTCAACTCATGTCAGACCTCGGTAACCGAGTAGCTGAGTGGGCAGAGAAAGGGGAAAAAACTGAAAAAGAGGCTCGGAATTTCCTTGAGGAGATGTTGAAGCAACGCAGCACTTCAGCAAGCCCAGGGACAGCAACAGTAAGCTATACTCCGCCAACCTCCCCAACCTATCCTGCCGCTGGAAATACGCAGCAGGAAATCGAGGAATTGACGGAGCAACTCGCCGCCATCCGCAATGAGTTAGAACAGATGCGCAACTCTAGTTCAAATTAATCAATTGCCTTAGGGCCAGTAAAACTAATCAGCAGGTTGGCTCGTTTTGTCTCCCTTGGAGCCTTGACCTGCTGTTTGGTTGTTTTGCTCATCTTCCGATCAAGTAACCTCAATCGTTATCCCATTCTTCCGAACCGATCAAATCGCCAATACGGTCTCTGAGCAAGAAGTCACACTGCTCTAGTTCACATTCCACACACACCCACTCCCTAGCCGGAATGTATTGGCAAAGGACGTAGATGGGTTGCTGACGGCTAACTAGCCCTTTCTCCACTAATTGACGGGCTTCTTCTTGGATAACGTTGATGGAGTACCGGACAGAGGGAGTAGATGGCACTGTATTAACGCTCATAGGACTCATGGGTATCAGCCTGGTAAAAAAATGCAGCTACGATTTAACTATAATCGAAGAGGCCTTACCCTGAAAAGAAATTTACTTCAGTATAGAAAGTTACCAAGAGATACAGATTCTTAATAAAGATTGCCAACGGTTAAGATTTTGAGAACCCTCCAAGTTTAGCGAATTGGCAGGAAAAGCCGCCAATCCAGCAAAAATAAGGCTTGCCTTCACCTAGACTGGCTTCACCCGCCCTTAACAAAAACTTCAAAAACTTATAGCGACTTGCTTCTCAAAGATAGAAGTTCAATCTTCTGCCTCAGGAATATCATCTTCGAGTCCCTTGTGGCGACGCTCTTGAGAGAGTTGGTTCAACAGCGCCAACATGCGATCACCCCGTTCTAGCGCTCGGTCTTCAATAAATATTACCTCTGGGGTACGACGCATC
>DNXU01000018.1:17643-17997 GCA_003505715.1 Cyanobacteria bacterium UBA8803
GACGAATCCGCTTGCCCAATTCCCGCCGGACAAAACCAGTAGCTGACTTTAACCCAGCCATCGTTTCTGCCCTTGCTTCCTCCGTGCCGTAGATTGACACGTAGATTTTGGCGTGCTGGAGGTCACCGGAAACATCCACATCAGTGATGCTGACCATTCCCGCACCCACGCGGTCATCTTTAATTTCGTTAAGCAACATTTGGCTCACTTCCTCCTGAATCAGCGAGGAAATTCTAGAAACACGGCGACTTGCAGTCATAAGACCCCCTTCGTTGCAGCCACGATTTTTAGTCTAGTGCATACAGACGCTATGAGCGGATAAAACCCTTTCTCCTTCCTCATCCCTCATCCCTC
>DNXU01000018.1:18090-21131 GCA_003505715.1 Cyanobacteria bacterium UBA8803
TCATCCCTCATCCCTCTCCCCATACACTAGACTGGACTTAACCCTAGCATGGCTCGCAGGGTGAAGACCAGAAACATAAAGATTCCCACCACCAGACCAACTAAAGCGATTACATTGATTGGTTTGCTCAACAGAGGTCTAAAGCGCTCGAATAGAGCGAAGAATATCCCTAAAGAGATACTGATCAGGAAGCGGGGGAAGCGAGATACATTGTCCCAAAAATCTTTCATCTTCTTATTATCTTAGAACGGTTTACCTATTGCTAGCCCTCTATCAGGAGGAATAAGCTATGACCACCTTACCGACAGAGCGGACAATCCTAGATTGTGCTTTGCGATACGAGTACTTATTTTTCCCTCAGGCTAGATGTATTGTTACATAATATAACTTCTAGTAAACAAATTCAAAATAGGTAGAGGGAGCGGTAGGATTAAAGGATAGATTTTTTTTGGGATTGTACTGAATAAAAAATTATAATATTTAATGTCTCATTTTTCAGAACATTTTTCCATTAACTAAATGCTAGCGACAACCAAAGCAAGAGTTGTGCCACGTCCGTTTTTGAAATGGGCAGGAGGTAAAAACAAGTTAATTCAGCAATACCAGCCTTATTTTCCCAAAACGTTTAAAACTTACTATGAGCCGTTTTTGGGAGGGGGAGCTATATTTTTTTATTTATTTAGATATCATTCGCCTTTTGGGGCTACTCTTACTGATGTTAATCAAGAGTTGATTAACGTTTATCACTGCATCAAGACTGCACCTAGCCAAGTGATATCTTTATTGGCTGACCATCAGAAGAACCATAATCCAGATTACTATTATAAAATTAGAGGAAGTATCAGCAATAGCGATCATGAAAAAGCTGCGCGGCTAATTTATCTAAATAAAACCTGTTTTAACGGTCTATATCGGGAGAACTCGAAAGGGCAATTTAATGTTCCCCTAGGTAGGTACAAAAATCCTCAGATTTGCAATTCCGCTTTAATCGAGTCTGTCTCAGCCGCGCTTCAAAATGTTCAGCTTGAGGTGAGGCGGTTTGAAGAAGTTCTGAACTATGCTAATTCTAAGGAAGATTTTGTTTATTTAGACCCCCCCTATCATCCTCTGAGCCAGACCAGTAAATTTACTGCCTACAGTCGCTATGCCTTTGGTGAGGATGACCAGCTCAGGCTGAGAGATGTTTTTGCTGAATTAGATAGGCGAGGAGTGCAGGTGATGCTGTCTAATTCAGATTGCCCATTTATTCGCCAACTCTATCATGATTTTAATATTCATCCCATATTAGCCTCAAGAGCGATTAACTCGAATATAAATAAACGGGGCAAGATTCCTGAGGTTTTGGTGACTTCTTATTAGGCTTCAACATAAGTATGGAAAACAACTCCGCACACCAGAAAATACCTAACCTTGAAGTGCGTCCGCTTGAGGATGAGAAAGAGTTAGAAGATATGTACTACCAACGGTGGCTTGTCCTCAGATCTCCTTTAGGCATGGAGAGGGGAACTGAACGGGATAAGCATGATCAGAGTGCGTTTCATGTGGTTGCTGTAAGCAATGGCCGCGTGATTGGTTCAGCCAGATTGCGAGAACTCTCTCCAGAGTTAGGTAGCATCGCTTATGTAGCCGTGCTACCGGAGTTCCACCACCAAGGCATTGGCACGAAACTTATCCAGACCTTGATAGCCAAAGCCAGGGAAAACAATCTCAAACGTTTAAGGGTCATGACCCGCCTCAATGCTCTAGGCTTCTACCAGCGCCTGGGATTCTTAGCGACGGGCGCAACATTCGATTATCTAGATATACCTCATCAATTCATGGAACTTAACTTGCCCTCTTCCCTACATATACAGGGAGATTGGCAACCGGCTCTGTATAGTGACAGAGATTGAGGTTTTCTACAGAGTATTTAACAAATTCTGACACCTTCATAGCGTTACAAGACCCTTTCAAGTTTAAGGTCTTACTTTCATCTTTGATAAGTTCAGCTTGGTAACTGTATAGAGAACCATCCGGTTTTTGAAAGGTTACTTCGGCGCAAAATCCATTATTAGCTGAATTTGCGGCAAGGATACGACCCGCAACTCTATAGTTCAACCAATCCCACCCATACCGCAGCATTAGTTCCCGTTCTAAAATCTGCACAGGATTAGGCAAAATACCCCAGCCGCGATAAACTTTTCTCAAAGCTTCGATATTACCCGTTCGGGTTAAAATAGACCTGAATGATTCTGGATCGAGGACACCGTAGTACCGTCCTTCCGGTAAGTCGATCGCTGTTGGTGCGAACCGATGACCGCCGAAGTGACTGGCTTTCCAGATCCGGACATGACTTAAAGATAAGTCACAGACAGCTGCTAATGCTTTCCTGTAAAAAGGATTACCATACCGGGCACAACAGCGATCATGACTGCCGTGAGTACAAATTAAAATATCTCTGGTTTCACTCGTCTCGCTGACGCAATCTGGGTCTTCACCTGCTAAATAGGTGCTGATAACGGTTGCTAGGCGATCGCAATTTTCTACATTAAACTCTTTTTTTCTATACTCTTTGTCAGGGAGGGAGAGAATAGAGGAAGAGGGAACTCCCCGCTTAAAGGTAGGTACTTGCGACCGATTTTTCAACCACCCCTCTCCCTCTCCCTTTTCCTTCTCCCTACTTTGGTCATAAATCAAAACTTTGGTCTGGTTAATTGGTTTTGATTGATGAGGGGCAATTAAGAGAAATTGGACTGAAGGGTTGGTTCGCTTCACTTCACCGACTAACTGCTTCAGATTCTCTGGAATTGCTTGAGAATCAAAGGCATTGGGTGCCCAGGGGGTTGGCCACTCGATTAAAATATACGTTGAGTAGTTGGAGGCACTACCAATAATATCTTCCTGGGTGAGCCGAGAAGCCTCAGCACAAAAAAATTGAGTCATCAGTTTAGTTCATCCTTTTTTTATCTATAAGATTTCCAGTTGAGATTCTAGGAGGAATTACCTTCTCCCCCAGAAGAATCGAAATATTTTTCACCCCTCACCCTTCACCCCTCACCCCT
>DNXU01000281.1:0-1372 GCA_003505715.1 Cyanobacteria bacterium UBA8803
CTTATTCAGCAAGCCCTAAATATCCAGCTGGATTTGGCCTTGCTGTTCGTTAACCTTGGGGATCGGGGCAACAATGCTCAAGATGATGGTTTCTACTTCAGCATCAATTATGGATTGTCGGAACCGAAGGATAGTTCATTCATCCCTCATCCCTCATCCTTTCCTCTACCGCTACCTTTAAAAACCGTCTACTCTTAAAGGAGTATTAACTAATTCAGCTAAAACGCTCTATTGCTATAGCTGTGACATAGGTTGCTCAGGGTCAATACCTCAGTTAGGTGGGAGCTACATACAACGATGGATGCTTCTGTATTGGTAGTTGGAAATCAACCGTTTCTCGTGACGTTCCTTGACCCGATTCGCAATATAGTTTCCGGCTCGGTCGAGGTCTCGTCTTATCTGGATGATGTCCTATCATGGATTCAGAATCAACAAACTGCTGTCTTGATCGTGCAAGCGACGCAACTGGGCAGTTTAGAAGTGTGCCGTCAAATTAAACAACAGGCTAACTGTGGTTGGATCTATTGCATTTTGATCGACGACCAACCCAATATGCTTTGTGAAAGCTTGCTATCCGATCGCTGTCGGGAATCGATCGCTAGTGCTGAAGCGCTGGAAGGGGGTGCAGATGCCTATCTGCGGTTAACATCAGCACAGACGGGAGATCCAGTAGCTGCTTTGGCAGAACACCGACTGCTAAAAGCACAAATTCAAGCTGGGTTGCGAGGGGTAGAATTTTACCACAAACTCCAACAAATCAATGATGTGCTTTCAACCCTGGCCTTAGCCGATCCCTTAACGGAACTGAACAATCGTCGGGCAATGGAATGGGAGTTACGTCGGCAAATTGAAAATGCTCGCAATAACTCAACATCCCTGAGCGTTATTATGCTGGATGTGGACTATTTCAAGTCTGTAAATGACACCTACGGGCATCAAGTCGGCGATCGCGTTCTCCAAATCCTAGCCGCTCGCTTGCAACATAATTTGCGGATTCAGGACACCCTTTTTCGCTACGGTGGCGAAGAATTTCTGATCGTTCTCAATCAAACCAGCCTTCAGGAAGCCCAAGCTGTAGCCAGACGCCTGCGGCGCATAATTGTTGACCAACCCTTTAACATTGATGGCAAATTAGCGCTGGAAATTACGATTAGCTTAGGCATCGCCGACCTAAACTCCACAGATGACAATAAAGGAGAAAGCTTAGTGCGACGTGCGGATCGCAACCTACTGCTTGCCAAATCTAGCGGTCGTAATCAGGTGGTTTATAATGAAGATTGTTGATTGTTGATTGTTCATTGTTCATTGCTATTGCCAATTATCAAAATCGAGGAGACTGGCCAGGGATATACCAATTACCAATTACCAATTA
>DNXU01000281.1:1436-8212 GCA_003505715.1 Cyanobacteria bacterium UBA8803
AATTACCAATTACCAATTACCATGCTACTCAAGCCTTAAACGTTAGAATGGGGCGCATACGAGCGACTAGTTGTACTAGCTCAGCTTGTACTTGAGCATCAATTACAGGCGTGATTGGCTTGTAGGCAGCAGGAGCTTCTTCAATCCGGCGTTCTTGCCGTAACGTGATGCAATCAACTCCGGTTAACCCTAACTCATCTTCGCTTTCCTGATTTCCCTTGCGGCTCAAATCAAAGCGAGAACGTAATCGTCCTGCCCCATGGGAGGCTGAACAACACCAGTCTGGGTTTCCCAAACCCATCAGTAGGTAGGATGGAGTACCCATGGAACCGGGTATGATAACAGGCTGACCAACATGAGCAGGACATGCACCCTTACGAGTAACCCAACCTTGTCCTTCAGGGAGTGTGATGTTGTGAGGTAAATCGTAAACTAATGGGGCTTCCAGATCGCCATAAACTTGGCGCAGGCGTAACCGCAGTAGTTCTGCCAACAATAGCCGATTGACAAAGGCATAATTTGCAGCTGTTGCTTCAGCTTGCAAATAATCACTAACCGACTCTGGATGGCTGGCACAGGAGAGGGGAAACAAGCGGGAATCAGGATATTTTAATCTCTCTGGCCACAATGCCTGAGCGCGATCACGCCACATCCCACCAATGTACTTACCCACATGGCGCGATCCAGAGTGAATCATAAATGCTAGTTGTCCTTCTCGAACTCCCCACTGATAAGCAAGAGTACGATTTTCAACATGCTCGATCCACTGCACTTCAACAAAGTGATTGCCACCGCCAATAGTAGCAAGCCCACCATCTCGAACCATCCCTGCTGCTGGGATCAATTCCTCTGGTGCCCACCTGGTATGTCCTGACATTGAGCCGTTGAGAAAAATGCGATCGCTTTCCCTTGCCAGTTGGTTAAGATCGGACTGTACGACGCTACCTGTGGGAGCATCTAACATGGCATCTAACCACCCAACGACACCATTTTGAAAGAGTGTCTGCATGGTTTGAGCGGTCATGGTGACATCGCGCTTGCCAAAAAAGAAATCACCTTTCATCAATTCCACAAAGCGATCGCGCTGGGCTAAAAATTGCTCAACAGATAAATCAGCAACGTGCAATCGCATCCCACAGTTAATGTCCGATCCGACAGCAGCAGGAATTACCTGTCCCAACGTTTCAACAACGGAGCCAATGGCAACACCTGCGTCACCAGGATGAAAGTCAGGTGTTGCACAGACTCGGCAAACATGGCCTCCAGCAGGATGTCTGGCAGTTGCCAAGCTTGCTAATTGCTTGAGAGCTTTTGCCTCCACTGGCAAGTTTTCCGGTAAGAGGACTTCGGCAATGGGTGCATTGGGCGAATCTAGCCAACGCACTGAATAGGATTGATTGTTGTATTGCACATCAAGCCCCTGCCGAGCTAATGCTCGCAGAAGCCGCAAAAGATGGTTCGGCTGCATAAAACGCTAGTCAAAAAAACTGGGTATTGTTTAGTTTTGAAGCGATCTTGACTTGGGTTCAGCAGCCGCAGTCAAAATTTCTGGAATACAACTTCCCATCGAAACCAGAGAGGTTGCACAGGTATGGGTTTCTTAATTACAAGACCTTACATACTTCCTAGCACAGAACTTTGTGAAATGGCAAGTAAGCTATATATAAAATATATACCTGTAGGGGCGAGTCGCTGTGAAGATATCTAAGAAAAAGCGATAACCTGTCAGAAAAAGCTTTTGCCCTATCTGGCCACCCTAGCAAAGGATTGCCCAGAATAATCGTACTCAAGCCAAAATTCTCTCGACTGATACCTGGATATCTGGAAACGCTAATGGCACAATTGAGCCTTCACGAATAACCTGTTGTGTAACGTACTGACTATTCTGAGGTTCTCGTAATACTATTATGCGTCTAGTAGATAAATCCAAAACCCAATATTCTTGAATTCCAGCTGTAGCATAAATAGAGGCTTTGAGGTCTACATCTTTTTTCAGGCTGGTCTTAGCAACCTCTACAACCCAAAAGATATCATCAGGTTCAGGATGGCGATTGTTATAGGCAGACTCTGGTAATCTCACAATGGCAATATCCGGTTCTGGTTCGGAATCTGGTAGCGTAATTGGCCCATTAAAACGAACGTCGGCTTTACCTGCTAGCAAATCCTCCAGGTATTTCGCACCTCGCTTGGCTGTATTGTAATGGATCGGGGTTTCTGGACTCATTTCAATAATTTCACCCGCTAGCAATTCCACACGGCGATCGCGCAAAATTCCCGCTTGGATCATGCGGTGATAGTCATCCACAGACCATTTAGCTAGCGTCTTCATTACTCTAATCGCTCATTATTCTTGCTCCGATTGACTCAATTCTATAGTCTTTGTTCAGCCAGTTGCTGGCTTTAGCTCCAAACTTGGCGAAACTGAGTTCCCACCTAGCCCCTACCAACCTGAACAGGAGAGAGAGGAATAACTTGTGATAACGGAAGCTGATAATCTAGCTGTAAGAGTAAGTTTGAGAAAATTTTCCTTTTGAACGTGTCAGGCGCTGCTTCTAGGGTGGGTGTTGAGTTATAGCAGTTTCACTGGGCAACCCTTGTAGAGGAATGTACTGAAGTTTGCTTAAACTTCACACTCTACTTCACATTTGTGGCCTATTATAGATTCAGGAAACCTTGAATACTGTTCCGAAGTAGCGAACAAGTCCAGCCTCTGGAAAGGTTAAAAATAAAGGATGGGGAGCATTGGTTAACACTAACCCACTTATTGCACAGCCACCGCATGAGGTTCCTTTAAAGGAAGCGCCTCTCATTCTTGTGCTGGCACAAGTACGCTTTCCAGTCATTCTCTCGATTAAGGATAGTAGCTTTGTTGCTCCATTCCAGGAAGCGATTCGAGAAAATTACCCGATTCTACAGCCTGAGCAGACTCGTGGTCTTATCTTGGGCCCTCAAGGCGTAGAGCAAACTGAACCTACCATAATTTGGAGGTTTGCGGCTGCTGATGGAAACTGGCGGGTATCACTAGCACCTGACTTTGTGGCACTTGAGACAATTTCTTATTTAAGTCGGAGCAATTTCCTAAAACGTCTTGAGAATGTACTCACAGCACTTGATGAACATATCAAGCCTCGCATCGTTCAACGATGTGGATTGAGATATATCGATAGACTCATAGATCAAGACACAAAAGATATCCCGCAACTAGTGCGACCCGAGGTTGCTGGTATTGTGGCTACTGAGTTGGGGAACTATGTACAGCAAACGATCAGTGAGTCTCTATTTAACCTACCTGAGGGAGATGGCCAGTTGCTGGTACGGTGGGGATTTTTACCTACTGGTACAACTATTGATCTCGCAACAGTTGAGGCAATTGCTGAGCCTAGCTGGGTGCTAGATCTGGATATGTCCATCTCGACACAGCAAGAATTCAGTGTTGAAGCTCTTATGAGTCAAATGCAGCGGTTTGCCGAGCGAATCTACAGTTTCTTCCGATGGGCGGTCACTGATGACTTTTTGCGGCGCTTTGGAGGTGAACCATGAATACTCTTTTAAACCGAAGGGACTATTTGGGGACTTCTACAGGTGAGCCGATGCGAACCCAAGTCGCTCATCGACCTATTGCCATTCCAGTTTTTCCTGCTACTTCTGAAACAACCAGTAGTGAACCAATTTCTGATTGGGATTTGTTAATTGTTTCAGAGCGCACAACAAGTGGTCTTACTCTATCATCACAACCAGTTGCCTCCACAGAAGCAACTCGATCCGCTCTCAATGAACTCAGACAACTGAGCGGGTTGACATGGGAGCAACTGGCTAGGCTTTTCAACGTCTCACGAAGAAGCCTCCATTTTTGGGCAAGTGGGCAGCCATTGTATCCTTCTAATGAGGAACGCCTGAATCGACTTTTGGGCACTGTGCGATACATTAACCGAGGTAGTGCCAGTATCAACCGCAGTATCTTACTAAGTCCTAGCAGTGACGGTAGAATACCCCTTGACCTACTGATAGCTGGTTGGTATGAGGAAGTAAAACAGCTTATTGGTTCTGGTAATACACCTCAAAAATCACCGTTAAAACCTCTCTCCGAAGATGCAATTGCATCCCGTATGCCCCAGAAGCCAGAAGAATTGGTTGATGCGCTTCACGATCCTATTCACCGCGAGGTCGGAAGGTCGCGAACTGTCCGAGCGGTGAGAAGTCGCAAACGTGATAGCAACCAATGAACGAGGAATGGGTTCAGGAAGTAGATGCTGCTATTAAAAAGTGGCGTCAGGGTGATGCAGTTCTTAGCGAGCAAGGGTTTGTTTATCGTATCGATCCTCAGCGACCCCTAACAGAGGAATCCTTGGATGCTGGATCTGAGGGAGCCGATCTGGCCGAGAGTGAGGTTAGAGGCTTTGTCGTGGTTACGCAAACATGCGATATTGTGCGCTCCTGCTCTTCTCGTCCCTTTGTAGAGGTGGTGCCTCTTGTGGAAGTTGATGAGCAATATCTATACGAGATTCAACGAGGCAGACGGCCTCAGTATGCATTTATTCCAGGAGTAGCAGAACATCGCCTCGTTGCCGATCTCGATCGCGTAATGACGGTGGAAAAGTCTGTTGTTGCAGGATGGGAACGTCAGCCTGGATGCGACAGCGATCAAGAAGTCAGAACGCTGGGTCAAGTGCTGGCACGGAAACGTGTTCGTTTTGCCTTTCCTGATGACTTCACTCAATGGACTGGAAAGCTCCAAAGTCGGTTTCGAGAAAAGCATAACAAGTCAAGCTCTGAGGGAGAGGCACTTAAATCTCTACGTGAGATTAGAGTAAGAGCAGCACCCTCTTGGCACGACTCCGAGATCCAACTAATGTTTTGGTTTATTCGGCATGAAGAAGAAGTTCAATTCCAGAGAATGGGATGGGATAAACTACTCCAACAGTGGCTTAAACTAATTCCTGCGTCAGGACGCTTCCAATCGGTTGAGGGGCAAGTGGTTACTCTGGAGGACATTACAGCGAAAGATTATATTGAAAGCGATCCTTTCGATCTCGATCACTTATCTCGTTAAAGCTAAAGGATTGTCAAGTTCCTATTCCTGCAAATTATAGGTGAGTGCGATCGCTTTTTATCTGGGTTGTCATTGGAGCGAATACGTACTACTGATCGAGAGTCGCTTGCCGTTCCTTCTTCTCAAAATACTGCTGATGCTCTTCGGTAGCTTCTGTCACTCTCGTCAGAGCAAAATCTGAAACCCTTACACAGAAAGATTTCCATGATTTAGGCTAAAGACATGAGTTTCTATCAGTTTGCGATTGCCTACGGCACCAGCAAAGCTGATCGCTAAATTGTCTAGGGGGTATGACTTTCATCATTTGGCTAAGATTTTACTTTTCCCAGAGTGACAGAAGAGGATTAGGGACAGCACAGTTTGTTTCGTTTATTGCGTCTATTGCGTTTATTGCGTTAAGCATTTATAGTGGTATTACCGAACCCAAAAGCTTGCTTGCTGTCTAGAACTGAGGTTTGTCTCAACAACTGGAGAAATGCCAATGGCGATCGCTACGGCTTACAGCCAACCGTTTATTCCCACAGAGTCAGACACCAGACTCTCTGAGCAGAGTAGTCGCATCCTTGCCTCTCATATTACCCCTGGCAGTGCGACTCGTCGGCTCAAAATTGTTGAGGATGATGGTGGTGAACAAGAGGTTGTCATTCCCACGGCTGCTTTTCATTTGTTGGTAGACATCCTGTCACAAATGGCTCAAGGCAATGCCATCACCCTAATTCCTATTCATGCAGAACTCACAACTCAGGAAGCAGCAGACATTCTTAACGTTTCGCGTCCTTTCCTGGTGAAGTTGATTGAGTCGGGTGAAATTAAGTGTCGTAAAGTGGGACGGCATCGTCGTATTCGCTTTGTGGACTTAATGAACTATAAGCAACAGATCGATAGTCAACGAATGCAAGCCCTTGATGAACTTGCGGCTCAGGCTCAAGAGTTAAATATGGGCTATGACTAATGTATGGTGTCGAACTTCACCGTCCTCTACGATGCTTGCGTTCTCTATCCAGCGCCACTGCGAGATTTACTGATGCAGTTAGCTCTGAGTGACCTATTTAGAGCACGTTGGACTAATGCAATTCATGAGGAATGGAGCCGTAACGTACTCAAAAATCGCCCTGACTTAAGGCTAGAGCAACTCACTCGCACCCAAGAGTTGATGAACAGCTATGTTCGTGATTGCCTGATTGTGAATTATGAATACTTGATTCCTTCTCTGCAACTACCAGACCCTGATGATCGGCATATTTTAGCCGCAGCCATCAAAGGAGGCGTGGATGCGATCGTGACTTTTAATCTCTCAGATTTTCCTCGGTCTATCCTAAGTGAATACGAAATTGAAGCCCAGCATCCCGACGACTTCATCTGCGATTTAATTGATTTGAATCCTGTAAAAGTTGCTGCGGCAGCAGAGATGTGTCGGCAGCGACTCAAGCATCCGCCCAAGTCTGTCAATGAATATTTAGAAACCTTGTTGAAACAGGGGTTAAGTATTTCTGTGTCAATACTTCGGGAACTTTATAACGATACTTAGTACAATGACAACCTCAGCCGAAGTCCGAACTCGACTGATTGAAGCCTTGCAACTCGACCTAGTAGAGCCGACTGCCGATGATATTGACCACGGCGAGGAGATTCTCCCCCAGGCTCATGATTTCTGTGGGTCTGGATATCATATCATGTCCGGTTGATTAACCATCATAAAACTTATCGCAGGGCGGGTTTCGACTGC
>DNXU01000160.1 GCA_003505715.1 Cyanobacteria bacterium UBA8803
CCTCATCCCTCATCCTTTCCTCCACCACCTGAGATAATGTACATTTACGGCTGTGGGTGTTGGTTGTATTTCAATGCAAAAGAAAACCAAGTTGATTAACAAGATCTTTGCTAGTACCCTATTAGGGTTGGCTTTGGCCTCCCCAAGCCAGCCAATGGCTCAATCCCAAGAACGCTCTACCTTTCTCCTCAGGCTCAATTGTGTCGATAGGGGAATGGGTAACTGGGCCTATCGGAATGAAGATGTGGCTGTCGGCAAAGCAGTTTATACATCCATACTTTTTATGGGTCCGGGGGATTCTACAGCCTCTCTAACCTGTAGGCTACAGCCTAATGATGCCAACGCGATCTTCCAACGGCTCGATCTGGAATTCGGNNATGCGGGACAACGATCAAAGGAGTCCTAACGTTGCGGTGAATGTTTATTTAGATGGGGTACAGGCTGCATCTGTGCCAGTTTCTCCAGGCAAACCGGAAATGGTTTCGCTGGATGTTACAAGTACCCAGAACGTTACCTTAGAAGCTGCGTGTTCGAGCAAATTCCAATATTGCGATCGCGTTTATTTTTGGAAGGCTGCACTGGTGTTTGCGCCCTAGGAGTCCAAACAATAGGGAATAGGGAATAGGGCTAGGAAAGGAACATAGTAGTACCAGCGACAACATCACTCGCCTCATCCTTCATCCCTCATCCCTGATCCTTCATCCCTCCCGCTGATCGGGGAATGGCAATAATAAACACCGTTCCCTCTCCCAAAACCGAATGACAACTCATACTGCCGCCATGAGTTTCAACTACGATCTGACGGCTGATCGATAAGCCTAACCCCGTACCCTTGCCCACAGCTTTCGTAGTAAATAAAGGGTCAAAGATGCGAGACTTGACCTCTCCTGACATCCCCTGACCATTGTCTTTAATTTTAATAATCACGCTTTCAGGATCTTGAACCAGTTCGGTTTGGATAGTGATGATGTTGGGATTGGCTTTAATTTCCCCAAACGTGCGGCCCTCATTGGTTGCTTCACAAGCATCGATCGCATTCACCAGAATATTCATAAACACCTGATTGAGCTGTCCCAAATAGCATTGCACGGCAGGGATGTCTCCATATTCTTGCCGAACTTGAATCTCCGGACGGTGATTATTTGCTTTTAGGCGATGCTGTAAAATCATTAAGGTACTGTCAATTCCCTCATGGATATTGGCCAATACCATCGCATCGGTATCGGCACGGGAAAAGGTGCGCAGGGAGTTGCTAATATCGATAAGTCGGTCGGTACTTTCTACCATCCCCGCAAACATTATAGGTAAACGTTTTACAATATAGTCTAACTTTATTTTCTCAGCATCTTCCTCAATTTCTGGCCCTGGGTTGATAAATTTTTCCTGATAAAGTCTTAAGTGTTCAAGTAAATTTTTTACTGCCTCTGTAGAGATACCAGCATAGCCAGCAATACAGCTGAGTGGGTTATTAATTTCATGAGCGACACCAGCTACTAACTGTCCGAGGGTAGCCATCTTCTCGCTTTGGATCAGTTGCAGTTGTGCCTGCTGTAACTGCTTTACGGTTTCTCTAATTTGTTTGACATAAGTCAGAGTTTTGTTAATTGTAGTGTTTAAATCTTCAAAATTTATTGGTTTGGTGATGAAATCAAAAGCACCCGAATTCATGGCTGTTCTAATATTTTTCATATCACCATAAGCTGAGATTACCACCGCTTTAATATTCACATCAATTTCGTGGAGTTTATCTAGCAAAGTCAGACCATCCATTTCGGGCATATTGATATCTGTCAGCACCATGTCTATAGGGCGATCGCTTTTTAGTATCTCTAAAGCTTCTTGCCCATTGCGAGCAAATATCAACTCAATTTCTTTGGCAATGATTTTCTTTCTCAAACGTTGTTTGATGAGACGTTCCAATTCTACTTCATCATCGACAATTAAGATTTTGGCGGGGGTCATAATAATTTAAAATTCCAAAGTCGTCTCCTGAGGATAAATCTAGAGCTAGAACCATGTCGATCAACCTCCCCCATTTAAACCTCCCCCATTTAAATCGATAAAGCCCTCGGCAACGTGATGATAAATTCACTATAGGCTCCAGGCTCGCTTTCTACCTGTAGGGTGCCACCATGCCGATCCACAATAATGTCATGAGCCAGAGATAATCCCAAGCCCGTTCCTTCTCCAGTTGGCTTGGTGGTAAAGAAGGGATGGAAGATGGTCTCTCTGATTTCTGGTGGAATCCCAATCCCATTATCGCGGATGCGGATTGCTACGGTTTGCCCCAGGTTTTTGGTTTCGATCCAAAGCATTGGTGTAAAGACTTCCTCTTGATCGCGCCGTTGTTGCCGATCCTGCTTGTGCTTGGCAAAGACGGCATAGCAAGCGTTATCGATAATATTGATAAAGGCGCGGTTCAGATCGGGGGGTATCACCTCTAATTGACCGATGGAGTCGTCATAGTCCGTCCTAATCTTTACGTTAAAATGACTATCGAGCGATCGCCTGCTGTGATACACTAACCTCACGGCTTGGTCAAGCAAAGTATTAAGTTCTATGACTTGACGTTGGCCAGTGTCAGTCCGGGCGTGCTGCATCATGCTTTGAATAACGCTCTCAGCTCTTTGACCGTGCTGGTGAATGGCAGTGGCATTATCTCGAATGTCGGTTAACATTTGTTTGATATATTCGAGGGTGTCGGCATCAAGTTGGTTGGATTGGTTGTCAATTTCTGCGAGCAGTTCCTCGGTTAACTCCACCGATCCTTCCGCATAGTTGTTGACAAAGTTAAGGGGATTCCTGAGTTCGTGCGCGACTCCAGCAGTTAAAGCACCGAGGGAAGAAAGTTTTTCTTTAGCAATAATTTGCTTTTGAGCCGCTTTTAAGGCAGCAGTTCTTTCTTCGACTTTCTCTTCTAGGGTATTGGAATAGTCTGCTAGTTGTTGGTTGGCTTGCTCTAAATCGCGATTCAATTGCTCAAGCTCGTTGAGAAACCTTTCTCGTTCTGCTTCTGCCTGCTTGCGTTGAGTGATATCGGTAAAAGCTGCGATCGCGTAAGCAATGTTGCCTTCTGCATCATAGATCGGCGTTCCCGAAGTTTCTAGGGGAATTGTCTGATCGGGAAGACGAATTTCCATATCATCAATTTTTACGCTTTCCCCTTGCAAGGCTTTAGCTAAGGGAGTGCGATCGCTGGGGTACAAGCGCTCGGTTCCTGCTAGATAGGCTTGATAAAGCTCTGGTAATTGCTCTACTGTAGGCGAATCAACGACTCCTTTACTGAGAATCCGCTGTCCGGTTTGATTAGCGGGACTTAAACAAAAAT
>DNXU01000334.1:0-126 GCA_003505715.1 Cyanobacteria bacterium UBA8803
TGAGCGCAGTCAAAACCTAGGGTTGAGCGCAGTCAAAACCTAAGGTGGAGCGCATCAAAACCTAAGGTGGAGCGCAGTTAAAACCTAAGGTGGAGCGCACTCGAAACCTAAGGTGGAGCGCAGTCA
>DNXU01000334.1:353-529 GCA_003505715.1 Cyanobacteria bacterium UBA8803
GGGGGTGACACCCCTCACCCCTAAACATTATAATCGTGTTTAGTAGATGCACCCTGATAGTCCGGAGAGTCACCTAAAGTGGCTCTCTTCTTTTTGTTCTTCATTTTCCTGACCTCAATCTACGGTCTCTGAACAATTCAGGGCTTACGCAACTCCCCTTCGGCTAAGCTCAGGGT
>DNXU01000334.1:731-5297 GCA_003505715.1 Cyanobacteria bacterium UBA8803
CCTCATCCCTCATCCCTATTATTAAGGTTGCGAGCCTCTAATAATAGATTTCCGTGCCCATTCCCGCACGCTTTCTAAATGAATAATGGCCTGTTCTTGTTCGCGGTTAGGAGGACAAAGCTCCAAGATCGAGTCCAAAAGCCGTCCCCACTGAAATTCAACCGTGCCAATTTCTCCGAGTTGTTCTTGGTTCGGACTGTCCCATCCTAAAAGGCGATCGCGCAGAGCCTCAACTTGAGGAGAGTAGTAACTTTGGCTTAACGTAATCTTGGATAGCTGCATTTCCCTCACTCCCGTCAATCTACTTCGTTGAATCTATTAACTAGAGATTAAAGCTTCCGATACATGGGAAGAAACCGCAAAAACTAGGAATTGCCACACCTCACCACTACTGCAATTCCTAAGGATTACGGAAGACAATGCGACGGCGGGTATAGATACAGCGCGAGGTGTTAGCCAACTTTCCCCACACCCCACACCCCACGTAAAAAATCCCAGCCTGCTCCTTGCTCGCTATTCCAGCAATCATCGTTATCGGACTAGGCATCTACAGTGTAGAGGTTTACAGAGACATGGGAGGCTTCGCTCCGTGCTGCTTGAACTAAGGAGAAACCCAGTAGGAAACCGATAACCATAGCACCGCTGATGACAGCAGCCCTTAGAATAGAAACCGAAGTTTCTGTAGATGTGACTTCCTGTTTCATCTAGAAATTCTCCTAGAGCAATCGTCTTTCTTACAGAAAATCAAAATTTAGGAGTAATGGCTTCTCTCTAAAAGCTGATATTGTGTTTTGGGAATATCTGTATTCTCTCCCCTATCAAGGGGTGTGGGGTGTGGGGAAGAAAATGTACCAGCACTCTACACCCTATGATATAGTCCAGATATATACCCTACACCCCACAGCAAGATAGAATTAGCCCATTAGAATCACCGTATCAATAACGTGGATAACGCCGTTATCCGCCTTGATGTCAGGTGCGACAACAGTGGCATTTTTCACCTCAAAGCCATCAGAGCAATCAATTCTAATCGGCGAGCCTTCTACGGAGGTCACCGCATCAACCTGGGCCAGATCCGCATGAGTCCACTTGCCAGCAACAACATGATACTTCAAAATCCGCGTCAGCTGGGGAATATTCTGCACTAGGGTTTGTATGGTTCCCGGTGGCAACTTAGCAAAGGCATCGTCATTAGGAGCGAAGACGGTAAAAGGGCCGGGACTTTTGAGCGTGTCCACTAAACCAGCAGCTTGGACTGCTGTCACTAAGGTTTTAAACGAACCAGCACCAACCGCAATATCAACAATGTCAGGCATCTATTTCAACTCATCAGGTGGAAAAGCATTTTGGCGATGGATGTCAAACGCGAAAGCAAACGCGATCGCAAACATCCCCTTTTTATATTAGGTACAAGTTGACAACCGTTTTTCAGATCAAATCCGGTTGATCGGCAGCAGACAATCTGGTACAGACGTTCCGTTGGAACGTCTGTAGCGTGTGGGTAATCAAAGGGACTTGATATCAGTCGGCGATAACTGTTGCTAAGGGTATAGGAGATCTAGTATGGGGAAGATAGGATATGAGCATCATGGTCAAAGCATCTCATTTACTCACTCTTACAAGGCGTTGAGGGGAAGAGGGGCTCCTGCTGGATTTTTGTTAAGGTCTTGTAGTCAAAACATGAGTTTACCCTTGATTAGCGATTGGCTTATTGATCGCTTTGCCTCCCACCAACTAACCGATACCGAACAGCAACAACCAGGAATTCAGGGGCTTCCGAGTCATATCCTGGACAGTATACTATCTGCCTGTACTGACCCCTTCTACATTTTCGACAGGAAGTTTCGTTTACTGTACGCCAACCGCGCCAGTTTGCTGTGGATACAGCAAGTCCTGAACAAATCTGAGCCGCTACTGCTATCTGAGGCGATCGGCAAAACCGGAGAAGAGTTAGGTTTGCCTCCAGAGGTAATAGCATCTCATGAAGCTTGCCAGAAAAAGGTATTTACTACTGGTCGCTCCAGACAGGAGGGTTTTCGATATCACGAGTACGCCCTCACACCTATCTACAATCTTAATGGTCAAGTTGATATCGTTGTCCTCATCAGCCGGGATATTACTGAGCGCCACCAAACTGAGGAAATCTTGCGCAATGTTATTGATACCAACCCGCATTTAATTTTAGTCAAAGATCGAGAGGGCAAATTTATCTTGGTCAATCAAGCCCTCGCAAATATTTACGGCACAACTGTTGAAGACCTGATTGGCAAGACTGATGCCGATTTCAACCCCAATCCGATTGAGGTTCAAAACTATCTTCAGGCTGATCGGCAGGTGATGGATACGTTAAAGCCTCAGATCATTGCCGAAGAAACCGTTAGCTCTGTCACTGGAGAAACCCGTTGGTTTCAGACTATCAAGGCACCTTTACGATCGCCTGATGGTAGTGCCGATCGGGTGTTAGTGGTGGCTACAGATATTACCGAACGCAAGCAAGCAGAAGTAGCACTCTGTCAAAGTGAAGCCAAATGGCGATCGCTCATCCAAAATAGCTCGGATGTCGTGACTATCGTTGATGCGAATAACCAGATTTTATACCAAAGTCCCTCAATTACTAAAATCCTAGGGTATCATCCCAACGAATTAGTCGGTTTCCAGGGATTTGAGTTTGTGCATCCCGATGATATTGACTCGGTGAAGGAAGCGTTTGCCCAATTGCTTAACTCGCCAACATGCACGTTGTCAATTTCATACCGCTTTCGTCATCAAAATGGATCTTGGCGGTTTTTAGAATCAACGGGTACTAACCTGCTCAATGAGCCATGGGTTGAGGGTATCGTGATTAACTCCCGCGACGTGACCGAACGCCAACAGGCACAACTAGCCTTACAGCAACTTAACGAGGAACTAGAACGCAGAGTGGAGGAAAGAACTAGGGAATTGACAGAGGCAAACCAACGATTAGAGGCTGAGATTATCCAGCATCAAAAAACAGAAGTAGCACTCAAGGCTAGCCAACAACAACTCTTAGCGATCGCCGCCAATGTTCCGGGTGTTGTTTATCGCGCTCTGCTGCACTCAGAGGGTAGTATTACGTTGCCTTTTATCAGCAACGGTATCCAGCAATTAGCAGGTTTAACACCAGCAGCAGCGATAGCCAACCCACAACTTTTGTTCGATTTAATTCATCCCGACGATCGGGCAGCTTTTAATCAGCAGCTGCAAGCTGGAGTAGTTAATTTACAGCCTTTGAATCACGAGTGTCGCATTGTGACTGCCGACGGTCAGCTCAAATGGCTACACTATAGCACCCGATATACTCCGATCGGCAATGGAGATGCGATCGCAGATGGTGTTGTCTTAGACATCTCCGATCGCAAACGCTCAGAAGCCGCCTTATGGGAAAGCGAGCAGCAATTCCGCGCTATTTTCGAGCAGGCGGCGGTAGGGATTGTCCAAACTAGTTTAGAAGGGCAACTGCTTCAAGTTAACCAAACCTTTGGCGAGATTTTGGGGTACACTCCCTCAGAAATCTTAGGCAGGAATTTTGTTGAGATTACCTATGCTGAAGATCGAGAGGTGTCTAGGAAATATCACCGTAAGATGTTGGCGGGTGAGGTTGAGAATATCTCCCTTGAGAAGCGCTATATCCGCAAAGATGGCTCTGCGATCTGGTGCCTGTTCAATGGCGCAGTTTTGCGAGATGGGGAAGGCGAACTCAAAGGATTTATTTGTGTAATTCAAGATATTAGCGATCGCAAACAGGCAGAGGTAGCCTTGCGCAAAGCCTTGGCCAAGGAAAAAGAACTCAACGAACTCAAATCTCGCTTCGTTGCCATGATTTCCCATGAGTTCCGCACTCCCCTAACCACAATCCTCAGTTCCGCAGAATTACTTCAACGTTACAGTCAAAGGTTCACTGAAGAGAAAAAAATCACCCATTTAGGTCGAATTCAATTAAGTGTGGAACATATGACTCAGATGTTAAATGACGTGCTGCTCTTAGGTAAAACAGAAGCTGGAAAATTCGAGTTTCAGCCTGCTCCTCTCGATATCCGTCAATTTTGCCGTGCTTTGGTAGAAGAGTTTCAACTCAGTGCTGACTCACGGCATACCATCCATTTTGAAGAATGCTCCTCGCTCTCATCTCTACAAGGTCAAGGTCGTTATCCCCACCTGGATCGCAAACTGTTGCGGCACATTCTGAGTAACTTACTCTCGAATGCCATCAAGTATTCACCAAAGAGCAGCACCGTTAATTTCAAGCTGGCTGTTGAGGATAAGCAGATCATATTCCAGATTGAGGATCGGGGGATTGGCATCCCAGAGGAAGACCAATGCCACTTATTTGAGTCATTTCACCGCGCTAAGAACGTTGGCACTATTCCCGGTACTGGACTCGGACTAGCAATCGTCAAAAATTTGGTTACTTTACACAGCGGCCAGATTACCCTACAAAGTCAAGTTGGTGTAGGGACGACTTTTATAGTTACCCTTCCCCTGTATGAAAAAGGGTGAGGGGGTGAGGGAGTGAGGGGATGAGGGGGTGAGGGAGTGAGGGGATGA
>DNXU01000611.1:0-1725 GCA_003505715.1 Cyanobacteria bacterium UBA8803
AACAATCAACAACCAACAACCAACAACCAACAACCAACAACCAACAACCAACAACCAACAACCAACAACCAACAACCAACAACCAACAACCAAACTACACCTGAGCAGATTGCAGTTCTTGATGGCAATCGTGTACGTCGCCATTAGGCATAGTAGTACCGCTGAGGTTGGCTTTGTGGAGATTTACTCCCGTGATGTCAGCACCTGTCAAATTAGCTCCGCTTAGGTTAGATCCACTCAGATTAGCTCCACTCAAATTGGTATCCCTCAAATCTGCGCACATTAAGTTGGCATTTCTGAGGTCTACACCACTCAGGTTAGCTCCCTGCAAGTTCACTCCTGGAAGGTTTAGTCCGCTTAAATTTATTCCTGCAAGCAAGACATCAGGAGCAATCAAGTACGCTCCTGCCTCAACTGGGTCAAACCCTTCTGGAAACCAGGTTTGGTCGTTATACAAACTCCTGTGCAAGTTAGCTCCCTCGATATTGGCTTCACTCAAATCGGCCTCATACAAGTAGGCTCCACTGAGATTGGTCTCCTCAAGGTTAGCTCCAATCAGTTTGGCTCCTCGCAGATCGGAGCCAATTAAGTTGGCTCTCCAAAGGTTGGCTCCATTGAGATCCGTACCAATTAAGCCAGCACTCATTAGATTGGCTTCACTCAAATCCGCACCAGTTAGGCTAGCGAAACTCAAGTTGGCTGCAATCAAGCTAGTACCCATCAGATCGGCACCGCTTAAATCAGCTCCCCGTAAGTTGGCTCCCTCTAAGTCTGCTTCCTGCAAGTTAGCGGTGCCGAGAGTAGCGCGGCTTAAATTGGCTTGTACCAAATTAGCTTGGCTCAAATTAGCTTGCGTAAAATCAGCTTCCCTGAGATTGACTTGCACGAGGTTGACCCCATTCAAGTTCAGCAGACAAAAATCCCTTTCTCCAGCTGCATATTTTCTCAAAAGCTCATCAGGGTTCATCAATTCTACCTCTGTTGCTTTTTTGCTACCCACAGCTTGCCGTTACAAGCTCGGCAAAAAAACTAAAAACTAGGCAGATACCTTATCAGTTAGCCCCTTGGCTCAACTGATTTTTGCATCAATTTCTGCCTGAAATTGGCTGCTGTCGTAGCCTCTTACTCAGTAGATGCCCTGAAACTTTTGTCTTTCTCTATAAAAATATATCAATTTTAATGTTTTGATTCAAGAGGGGAGAGGCCGAATCGCTCCAGCACGGCAATCTCGCAGCCAGGTGTTAACGGCTTGGCCGATAATGCTGTTACTGCTTTCCCGTGGTGGTGTGGGCGGGCGTCCTGGAGAAGCCGAACCAATTCGGGTAAACATCATCGCTAAGCGCCAACCACTATCGGTCTGAGTCAAAAATAGCCAGTGAAAAGTCTGAAATTCAATGGCTTTGCCATCGCGATACTGCCGTTCTAAGGTTGTCAGAAAAACTTGTTGAGGGGGTTCCACCTCAGCAGCTGAAGCAGTAGAGTTATATTGGCCAGGGCCAAGGGTAAGAGGTTCAAACTCCGGTCGCCCTGCTAGCACGACATAACTAAATTCATCTACACTTCTGTCCAACCGCCTAGCCCTTTGAATAGCTCGGTTAGCATAGCTAGGTAAATCTCGGAGCAACAGAGAGGTTAAAGTCTCCACATCTGCTGGACAAGTGGACGATTGTATTCTTTGTTCAGTAAGGAGAGGGGGAGAGGGATTAGGGATGAGGGATGAGGGAT